>NZ_JANMZA010000560.1:0-4852 GCF_031382685.1 Chamaesiphon sp. OTE_8_metabat_110
AATTCTCAATGGTGGTAGCGATCTTCGGATTAATGCACATCTAAAAACGCTGGACGAGTCAGTGCCGCGTTTTCGTGCCTACCGAGGACAGAGCTACGGAGCCGATATTGTCAAGATCGATCGGTTTGGCTGGCGGGCAAAAGGGATCGTTCCTAGCGATCTGGCTGCTTATCAGATTTATGGTGAGCCTGTGTTCGCTCCCTGTACGGGGAAAATTCTTCAGGCGATCGATGGTTTGCCAGATATGCAGATTCCGCAGATCGATGCAGTAAATCGATCGGGTAATCATGTCATTCTGCTCTGTGGCAATGCTGATGTCTTACTCGCCCATTTTCGATCTCAAAGTCTCTCGGTGCAATCAGGAATCGACGTTCGGGTTGGCGAGCGTCTGGCCGAGGTCGGAAACTCTGGTGCCAGCGACGAACCCCACTTACACATTCATGCCCAACGTCCCGGATCGTCTACGACACCATTTTCCGGCGATCCTTTGCTGATGCGCTTTGATGGACGCTTTCTGATTCGTAGCGATCGTGTGACTATGCCCTAGCCAAAGCACAGGCTCTATCGGGGCAAGTGACATTTGATGACTCCGGTGATGGAGCCGTAAAAATTGCGCTCGAACCCTCACCCTCAACTGTGACTCCACTATTCGAGGCCATCCCGCACCGACAATGCACCCGCGCCGAGTATGACGGCAAGCCATTGAGTACTGAAGAAATTCGGCTCCTAGAAGCAGTAGGTCAAGGAGATGACGTGCGGGTGCTGATGCTGACGAAAAGATCTGAAATTGAAACAGTGCTGGACTATGTGGTGCAGAGCAGTGGGTCGCTACAATGGGCTTCATTAAATATCGAACAACTGGGCTTATAACGCTGGTGCTGTTGGGTTTTGTGCTCAACCTAGCCTACAGACTAAAACAGGCATTGACAGCTATTTTTAAATCAGATCCAACCCCTGCACCAACGATCGTCCGTCCAGTCATAGAGCCACTTCAGACGCAGTAAGTTGACTATCTTCAGCGATCCGATCGATCGAGTTAGGATTTGATTCGACTTTCGATCGTTGACTTTTGACGCGCAGTTGGATCGAGCGTTCTGGTGCTGTTACCAAACCTCGGCGTTTTGCGTGGACATCCCGCTGGTCTACCAATTCTAGTTCCCACTGTGAGAGGATCTGGGCGAGGGCGAGTTTCATTTCCAGCAGCGCAAAAGCACTACCGATGCAACGTCTAGCACCACCACCAAAGGGGAAAAACTCAAACGGCGAAAAGTGTCGATCCAAGAAACGTTCTGGTCGAAATTGATTGGGCTGGGGATATAAATCTTCCCGATGGTGAGTCAAATAAATCGACCCTAGCACGATTGTATTTGGTGGTAATTCTCGTCCAGCGAGATTGACAGCTTTGGTAGTAACTCGGGGGAAAGTTAGCATTCCAACTGGATAAATCCGCAGGGTTTCATTACAAACGGCATCGAGATAGGGAGATTTCATCACGGCGGTGACATCTGGATCTGGGCCTAATCGATCGAGTTCGGCGACTAATTTAGCTCTAACTGCTGGCAACTTATGCAGCCAATATAATGCCCAAGCTAAAGCTGTCGCTGTCGTTTCATGTCCCGCTACCAGCAGCGTCATCAATTCATCTCGCAATTCAACATCAGTCATCGACTCACCCACTTCATCTTGAGCCGCCATCAAGAGGCTGAGGATATCGGTACGGGTAAAATCGGGTTGACTCCGGCGTTCCTGAATTTCGGCGTAGATGAGAGCATCTACCGCCTGCTGACAGCGCATTTGGATTGCCCAAGGACCAATTCCACCAAATTCTTGTTGGAGGATGGGCAAGTATAACATCGCGACACTTAGGGGAGAACTGCCAAGTTCAAGCAGTTCGCTCAGGAGACGGGCGAGTTGTTCGGCACGCTCGCCCCGATTTAGTCCAAATACTGCTTGCATAATCACCCGCAGGGTAATTGTTTGGGTGGTCGTCCGCACGTCGAAAGTTTGACCGATCTGGACTTCTGCTAAGGTTTCAGCCGTAATTTGGGTGATGACATGACTATATGTTCGCATCCGATCGCCATGAAATGGTGGCATCATCAACTGTCGTTGGCGTTGATGCTGTGCCCCACTCAGGCAAATTACGGAGTTGTCGCCGAGCAAAGACTTAAATAAAACGTTTAGCTCACCTGGAGCATGAAAATCTGCTCTGGTATCTTGAGTTAAAATTTGCTGCAAGGCTTGGGGATTACTGACAAAGACTAGATTTTGATTATTTTTACCCAAATTGAGAGTGAATATATCGCCATAACGGCGAACGCACTCATCCATAAAGGACATGGGGCTGAAAATCCAGCGGATAAGTTGGATCGCAGCGGGCGTTTGGGGACCTAGAGGTAATTGCATAGTCGATCTTTCCCAATACATCTATCAATATTATAGCCTGCTCTCAATCCTGACCTTGCAGCCAATGTTATTCGATCGTAACTACTCAGGCTTAAAAAATTAGGAAGATTTTGAATAAGCGGTAGTTATGCTTGTAAAGTTTGACAGAGATATCGAACGGACGTGTACTTAATGAAGAGACAATTACTACTCTCAGAACGTGCTAGAGAAGTATTGCAGGAAGTAGTTGGTTGCGAGATTTGGGAAGCAATACTGTACAATATCAGACTGCGGTGCAATCACAGGCGGAGCGGGATCTACAAATGATGAAATTAAAAGAGTGGCGGGTGAGCCGCCCAATACAGAATATTTCTGGTACATCCCAATCTTTGAAAAAACAAATTATGAGAAACTTAATACTTTTCGCCGTTATCGTCTTAACAATTAATTTGTCCGCTCAAGCGCAAGAGCGTAAAACCGTTTCAGAACCGCAGTATATTGTCGTTGATAGTAAAGACAATATTTTTGTGACGCGCAAATACGGGATGCTGAAAATCGCGCCGGACAGAACTGTGACCGACCTTTCAAAACAAGGTCCGGCTATCGGCGGGATGGACAGAACTTGGACTAACCTCATCATTGATTCCAAAGACAATCTTTACGCGACCGAAAACGGCGGAACCGCCATCTACAAAATAACGGTTTCCGCCGATAACAAAGCTGAAATAAAACTATTCGCCGGACAACAATACGGTTACAAGCTGGAAGACGGACCGCTTGCCGCCGCCGGACTTAATCTGATTGATTTAATGACGATTGACGGTAAAGACAATATTTATATCACCAGTAGCTACGATAAGATAAAAGACGCTATCGGAGGTAATTACCTAACCGACAGGTATTTTTTAAAAGACCTAAACGGCTCTGCTCCAAAATATAGCCAAACCTCCGCCCGACGGTTTAGTGTCATCAGGAAGATTGCGGGCGGCGTGGTTTCAACACTAAAAACTCCCGACGGAAAGTTTATTCTGCCGCACGATATTTCAGCCATCACTACCGACAGTCAGGGAAATATCATTTATGCCGCTGCCGGATTTGCCCGTTTTATCGGAAAAATAGACCTTACCGCCGGGACAATCACGAGCATCGCCGGGCAGCCTTATAAAAGAAAATGGTGTCCGGTTTACACGCCAGGCGATGCAGCTAAAGCTGAATTCGTCGATCCGGCATCGGCGATTATCACCAATCAAAAGGGCGAGATACTATTTACGGACAAACGGTTGCACCGGATTATCAAAATATCGGGCAGCAAAGTATCAACGCTGGCGGGAAATAATATCATTGACCCCTGTGCGCAAAACATCGCCGGCAGAGCGCAGGAAGGCAATAAAGACGGCAAGGTTTTAACGGCTCTGTTCAATTTTCCAAAAGGCATCGCCTTTGACAGCAAGGGAAATTTATTTATCGCGGATATGAATAACCATTCCATCCGCAAACTGTCGCCCGACGGAATGGTGACTACATTTGCGAAATAATGGATTGGTTCTCATCCTATACTTCCTGAGACACATCCCTATCATGTCTCTTTTTATGTCTCAAAATACCTTTCTCTTAAAGTCTAAAGAATAATGAGATATATGAGTACAACTTGGAGTTTTAAGTATGGCTCTAGTTGGATATGCACGAGTTAGTTCGGTGGGGCAAAGTCTTAATGTCCAATTAGACAAGCTCCAACATTGCGATAAGGTTTATCAAGAGAAAAAAAGCGGTACAAGTTTGGAGGGTTTATGCAAAAAACCCCAATTTGATGTTGCCAGTTGTCACTAAAGTCATATTGGTACACAAAGCGTTCTTTCACTCGCCATCCCAAATCTGCTAGTTTGACTTTGTTTGGGTCGTCAGTAAACCAAATTCCCCCGCTCTGAGCGGTTCCGTAATCTTTCCCGTGGATGACGAAGCGATGTAGATGCGCGACGTTTGCGGGGGAAGCTTCCCCCGCAAAGCTCGCTTGGGAATCTGTCCACCCCATTACGATCTGGACGATGTAGTGTAAATCGGTGATGGTGCTATTGCTATGAACTTTGAACCGCCGCCAAATCATGGGACTGATGCCCAGGATGAAGATTTTGAGTTGGTAGACGGTTATTTGCTCAGATTCAGACATAGAGCCATTTTACCGCATTTCGGATATTTCATCTCCCCGAAAATAATTGCTCGCCAAATTAGTGTCGTCAAGCAAACGGACGCTGTCTTGTCTTGTCTCGCAGCCGGGAGGAAACCTCCCGGCATATAGCCGCTGACGCACACAACTTGGAAGGATATACCTCCTAGCCTTTGTCGATCGACCCGACCGTCGATGCGCCGCTGATATAGGGGCTGGAAACTTTTGCGATTCGATTCATCTTCATGTCGTCAAATCATCAAGCTGTCATTGGATGGAAAAGCGGCTAAGTCTAGCTTTGTCGCT
>NZ_JANMZA010000624.1:0-8012 GCF_031382685.1 Chamaesiphon sp. OTE_8_metabat_110
CTGAACGGTAGCCGCCCGTATGATGTCCGGCACCGGCGTCTGCGTACCGAGCGATCGACCAATCCGCCTGCAAACAGATTTTTTTGCCATTGTGGAAATCGTTTTCCATTGTATGTTGTCAAACCCGAAGGTGCGATCGCGGGTGTCCAAACTACTTTGGGATCTTCCAATCCAGGTAACGATTTATTTGGTGAAATCTTTTCACTAGACCCATACTCTGTACTATAGGTAGCCAGCGGCCAGCCATAGTTTTTGCCTTTTTGCACCAGATTGAGTTCGTCACCACCGTTTGAGCCATGTTCTGTCGCCCAAACTCGCTTGGAAATTGGATCGAAGGTCATGCCTTGGATATTCCGATGTCCGTAGCTCCAGATTGCCGGATCTGTATTGGCTGCTTTGACGAAAGGATTATCGCGGGGAATCGAACCATCATCTTTGAGGCGGAGGACTTTACCGAGCTGGCTGCGCCGATTTTGGGCTTGGAAGCGGGGTAATTTACCCTCGATTTGCAGTGGGGGATTGCCACCATCGCCGATCGCGAGTAGCAGGGTATTATCGGGTAGCCACACGATCCGCGAACCAAAATGTTGCGAACCGGGTTTGACGGGAGTGACTTCAAAGATAGCTTGCAGATTTTTGAGGTTTTTGCCATCAAACACGGCCCTTGCCAGTCGCGTGCGATTGGCTGTGTCGTTACCATGAGCATAGGTGAGATAAACCAGCCGATTTTTAGCAAATTGCGGATGGATCGAGACATCCATCAATCCCCCCTGACCGCTGGCAAATACCGCTGGAACGCCACCGATCGCGGTAGGATCGAGGATACCATTACGCACGATTCGCAGCCGCCCAGGCCGCTCGGTAACGAGCATGGTACGATCTGGCAGCCAAGCCAAACTCCAGGGATTTTCTAACCCGCTGACAACTGGAACTAGCCGATAATTTGCTTGGGCATTCTGACTGACTGGAGATTTCTGGGCGTTACTAGAGCAAGCCAGACTAGATAGCACTGCGATCGCGATCGTTCTCAATGCTAGCGATCGCCAAGAAAATTTGGTGAGAATATTCACAACAAGTTACAGATTGCTAGGATATTTCGGCGATTGCGCTAGGCGCAGGCTTTGCCAACGGACACTATCGACCTATCTATATTTTTACATTCTTTTCTAATTAGATGGATCGGCGACCGCAACGGTAATTTGGGAATCCAAGCGATCGATCCAGACTTGTAAGCCAGCCTTTTGAGCTGCTAACAGACGGGGTGACAGTTTATCTGGGTTGCTATCTAAATCTAACAACGACTGCTCGAATTCTTTGAGTTTGAGCTTGGTATTTCTATACTGGATTTGATTTTGAATCACGATCGAATCCTCCAATTGTGATGTGAATATGGCACTAATCAGTTCGTTACTTGGTGCGATCGCAGTTTTAGCAATGATAGAAACTCAGCCAACTCTACTAATCCCTCAGCTTCTAGCCGCTCATGCTCGGAAAGTTGGGTACCTGCATCTTGTCGATCGAGTAAAAATTGTAAGCGATCGTGAACTGCTGCGGGAAGTTGAAACTGAGCCAATCCGTTCGCGTAGCGTCTCTGCAAGAGAATCGGAATTTCGATAACTTGCGCCACAAAGACAACCAAAATAAAGTTTTCATCCTTACCGAAAATTATAGTGGTTTGAAACATCAACTGAGTCGATCTTAGTTCTGAAATACTAAATACTTAACTCAGACTCTTCACCCAATTAATTACCGTATTGCAATCTACCCCCGTCTGACGTTCGATTTCGCGAAAGCTGATTCCCTGGGCGTGGAGAGCGAGACATCTGTGTCTAATTTCTAGAGGATATCCTCTTTGGGTGTATCGATCGAGGAATTGCCGCCCACATCCTTTGCATACGTAGCGTTGCTTGCCCTGCTGACGACCGTTTTTCGCCACTCGATCGCTCTGACAGTCAGGGCATATCATCAATTGATTACACACTTGAAGCAAATGGTCGCCGATGTGGGGATTGAGATAGCCGTAGAGGACATCTTTGATTTCGGCATAGATCTCCTGTCGATATTTTTCATCGCTTTTGATCGCGTTTGGCACCAAGCCCTGCACGATTTTGTGAGCAACTTCCGACAGTAACTCACTTTTGGCTACGCTCAAATTGGGGTTGCGTTGGCGATAAAAATTGGCATGTCTTTTGTATGAGATCGACTGAAGATTAGGAATATCGGCCATCATACTCTCCATGCCCCCGATCGGCTGTAAGTAATACTGTACGACGATACAGCGGGGAATTGGCTCCTCATAATAGACCGCGTAGGCATCAATATATTCGCTAATACCTCGATCTAGCGGTCGATCGATCTTCTGAGCGAAAAAATCTGCCTCGATGCACTCCTCCAGCCGCATATGCTCGGCAAATATATCGTTGAAAATTGCTAATTTATCTGGAAAAAATTGGTAAATCGAACCGACCGCAGTATTGGCTCGATCGGCTATTTGTTGGATCGTTGCCGCTGCAAATCCCGCCTCAGCGAAAACTTCCGCAGCGGCGATGAGAATCTTCTCTACGCGCTGTTTCCCTCGTTGTTGCTGAGGTTGACGGCGGAGAGGTTTGTCGCTTGACAAAGATGAGGACTTACTCATAAACTAATTGTGTCACAATTTGGAATAAATTGTTGTTATGGCTGAAAAACTCAAACCCGCTGACATGATGCCTGGAAGTTTTGGATTGCCGTTGATCGGGCATACGATTGGCATCCTCGCCAAACAAGAACTATTTTATTGGCAGCAGTACCAACAGTACGGCAACATCTTCAAAATATCACTACCAGAAGCGATCGGGTTTGGTAAATGTGCTTGCCTAATTGGGCCAGAAGCTAATCAATTGGTGTTGAAAGATGCAGCCGATAAGTTATCATCGCGATTGGGGAATCGATCTCTAGAACCGATCGTCAGTAAAGATCTGGTGTTGTTGCAAGATGGCGCAGAACATCGCGCCAGTCGCAAGCTGATTTTGCCCATATTTCACCGTCAAGCGATCGCATCTTACTTTGACACGATTCAGGAGGTTGTCACCGAAACCGTGGCAAGCTGGGGCAAGCTGGGCACGATTAGCCTCGAAACCGAGATGCGAAAACTGACGCTGGCGATCGCTGTCAGGACTTTTTTGGGTAGCAACAAAACCGAAGAAATCGATCGAGTATCGCAGTGGTATGTCACGCTGGTAAATAGTACTGAGGGGATGGTGAAGTGGGATAATCCGCTCACTTTTTACGGACGAGGACAATCGGCGCGGCGCAAAATTGCTGAATATGTTCGGCAGATTATTCAAGATCGAATCGAGCTTGGCGATTTAGAGAAATCGAAAGATGTTATCGGCTTTTTGATGAGTATCGTCGATGAAGATGGTAATAAGTTTACCGAAACCCAAATCATCAATCAAGCGATCGGATTTCTATTTGCCGCTCATGAAACTACCTCTAGCCTGATGAGTTGGTTGATGTTTGAACTGGGAAATCGTCCCGAATGGCGGCAGAAATTACGCACCGAACAGCAACAAGTTGCGAGTAATGAGCCTTTAAAACTGCAACAGCTCCGCCAACTTCCTCAACTAAGTAATGTCCTCAAAGAAGGCGAACGGCTTTATCCACCAGCTCCTGCGCTTGCCCGCGCTGTTGTCGAAGATATCGAATATGCTGGCTACACTATTCCGGCTGGTTGGTACGTCATAATTTTTGCCAGCATGACTCATCAAATGCCAGAAATTTACAAAGATCCAGAGTCATTCGATCCTGACAGGTTTGCGCCCCTGCGCGAGGAAGATAAGAAATACCCGTACTCTCTAATTGGTTTTGGTGGCGGTGCCCATAGCTGCATTGGGATGGAATTTGCCAATATGGAGATGAAGATAATTCTCTCGACTTTGCTGCAAAAGTACGATTGGACGGTGACACCTACTATTGCTGAAATTTCGCCAGTCCGCAAAGCGTTGAGTATGCAGAAAAAGTTAACAGCAACGTTTGGATCGATCGAGTCATGACAGTAGCTGACAGCTCAATTCAAGTTACAAAGACTTCTTCTGCTAGTGAAATCCCTTCGCCCTCACCCCGCCAGATCCTGCGGCTCTGGCTCCCCTCTCCCAAACTTGGGAGAGGGGTTGGGGGTGAGGGCAAGGTTCGTGGTTTTTACAAACCGGACTTGGTATGACATCTCGATTGGCATTCGGGGTGCGATCTTGGTTAGCATAAAAGCTCTACCCAGCCTGGATGTCCACCTAGAAAAAACTTGTGGCTATGACCGATCGACGACTCAAGTCTGCTGAAATGATGCCGGGTAGCTTTGGATTGCCGATATTTGGTGAAATCATCAACATCATCAGCAAGCAAGAGCTATTTTATTGGCAGCAACACCAGCAGCACGGCAACGTGTTTAAAACAGCCGCATTAGGATTCGGCAAAGCTGCGTGCCTAGTCGGCCCAGAAGCCAACCGTCTGGTGTTAAAGGAGCAAGCCGACAGGTTATCATCGCGATTGGGCAATCAGTATCTCGCCCCGATCGTTAGTACCGATGCCGTGCTACTCCAAGATGGCGAACAGCATCGCACCAGTCGGAAGATGATTTTGCCAGTATTTCATCAACAGGCAATTGCTTCTTACTTTGACACGGTGCAGTCGGTAGTGACGGCGGCGGTAGCTGATTGGGGCGAACGTGGATCGATCGATCTCGATGCCGAACTCCGCAAGCTGACGCTGGCTGTGGTGGTGAAGACTTTTTTAGGCAGCGAAAAAACGGTAGAGATCCAGCAAGTAAGCGAGTGGTTTACGACTCTAACCGGAGGTCTATACGGCCTTTTCAAGTGGGATACTCCCCTGACTATTCATGGTAGAGGACAAGCTGCGCGCCGCAAAATTGTCAAATATATTCGACAGGTAATCAGAGAACGGATCGATCGCAGCGACGATCCAGCTAATGCGCTGGATGTGTTGGGGCTATTGATGAATACAGTCGATGAGGATGGCAATAAGTTCACCGAAACCCAGATCGTCAATCAAGCGATCCTGTTTTTGTTTGCCGGACATGAGACCACATCTAGCCTGATGGATTGGGTCTTATTTGAGTTGGGAAATCATCCCGAATGGCGGCAAAAACTCCGCGCAGAACACCAGCAAGTAGTTGGGAACGAACCGATTGCTATGAGCCAGATTCGCCAACTTCCGCAGATGAGTAATGTCCTCAAAGAAGGCGAACGTCTCTATCCACCACTTTTTCTCATCAGTCGCATGGCGATCGCCGATATTGAATATGCTGGCTATATCATCCCCGCAGGCTGGTTTATACTCATTTTTCCACTGCTGACCCATCGCTTGCCAGAAATTTATCAAGATCCAGATTTATTCGACCCCGACAGATTTGCACCGCCGCGAGAGGAAGATAAAAAACAGCCATATTCGTTAATTGGTTTCGGCGGTGGCGTACATAGTTGCATCGGCGCGGACTTCGCTCAAATGGAAATGAAAATAATTCTCTCGACACTGTTGCAAAAGTACGATTGGACGGTAACACCCACCACCACCGAAATTTCACCAGTGCGCCGCCCATTCATGACCCAGAAAAAGCTAACAGCAACATTTGTTTCAATAAATCCCCTCCTCGGAGGGGTGCCCAACGGGCGGGGTGGGTAGATCTCCGCCACCCACAAATCTCCGATCGATCGAGTTCGATCGCTCGACCAGAAATCGCTTGAAGTTATTGCAAACTTTAGCGCAGTTGGAGTCAATTGGCTCGATTCTCTTCCAGAGACGCTCCGCAAACGAAGATGGCGACCCACCCCGCCCGGTGGGCACCCCTCCCAGGAGGGGATTTTTGGGAAGTCTGTAGGTTGGGTTGAGGCACGAAACCCAACAGCACCAACATAGCTACCTACCAATCGACATTAGGCAAGAGATTTTCGTTAGTATAAAAGCCTGACCGAATCTAGATCGATGTCCGCCAAGCAAAAATTTGTAGCGATGAATAATAAACTCAAGTCTGCCGATCTGATGCCGGGTAGCTATGGATTGCCGATTATTGGCGAACTCATTAGTTTTCTTACCAAGCGCGAAGAATTTTATTGGCAAAAACATCAAGCCAATGGCAATGTTTTCAAATCATCATCGCTCATCTTTGGCAAAACGGCTTGCCTAGTCGGGCCAGAGGCAAATCGACTGGTATTCAAAGATGCCGCCGACAAGCTATCATCGCGGTTGGGTAATAAATTATTAGAACCGATTTCAGCAGATAGCGTATTGCTCAAAGATGGCGAAGCACATCGCACGAATCGGAAGCTGATTTTACCTGTATTTCATCAACAGGCGATCGCAGGTTATTTTGACACGATTCAGTCGGTTGTCACTGAGGCGATGGCGGATTGGGGCGAACGCGGTACGATCGATCTGAGTGCGGAACTGCACAAGCTGACGCTGACTGTCGTGGTGAAGATTTTCTTAGGTAGCGAAAGTACGGCAGAAGTCGAGCAGGTGAGCGAGTGGTTTAATACCTTAGTAGATAGTGTCTCTGGAGTCATCCGCTGGGATAGTCCCCTGACTAGCTACGGACGCGGACAAGCCGCACGCCGCAAGATTGCTGACTATATTCTTCAAGTTATTGCTGAAAGAGCCGCGCGGGGCGATTTAGACAGGTCTACAGATGTACTGAGTTTGCTGGTAAATACAATCGATGAAGATGGTAATAAATTTACCGAAACGCAGATAATCGACCAAGTGATGGCGTTTCTCTTTGCCGGACACGACACCACATCGACGCTGATGAGCTGGTTGTTATTTGAACTGGGTAATAGTCCCGCATGGCGGCAAAGGTTGCGCGACGAACAGCAGCAAGTAATGGGTACAGAACCAATTTCAATGACACATCTGCGGCAATTGCCCGACATGACCAATGTTATTAAAGAAGGCGAACGTCTTTATCCACCAGCTTTTCTCATTGCCCGCGTGGCGTTAGCAGATATCGAATATGCTGGTTATTTAATCCCTGCTGGTTGGTTTATCTTTATCTCCCCGATGCTGACTCATCGCTTACCAGAAATTTACCAAGATCCAGATTTATTCGATCCCGACAGATTTGCACCGCCGCGCGAGGAAGATAAAAAACAGCCTTATTCATTAATCGGTTTTGGTGGTGGCGCGCATATTTGTATCGGCGTGGAACTCGCCCAAATGGAGATGAAGATAATTCTCTCGACACTATTGCAAAAATACGATTGGACAGTGACACCGACAACCGCTGAAATTGCCCCAGTGCGCCGCCCATTTACGATGCAAAAGCATCTAAAAGCAACATTTGTGCCAATAAATCCCCTCCCAGGAGAGGTGCCCGTAGGGCGGGGTGGGTAGATCTGTGCAGCTCACAAATCATAGATCGATTTGACTCTAGTATGAAAAAATCACAATATTGTCGCTAGCTGAAATAAATTAGGTTTGGATGTGCGATCGTACCGCCAACCTTCGGGACGGGTCGATCGCACTGAAGTTCTTTCTCTAACCAGTAGCTCGTATTCAATCAAATTTGGAAAGCCATTTAATAATAAACCTCGGTGCATCATATAGGCGATCGTCGGGTAAAACGAACAGTCAGCGAGTGTAAACAATTCGCTAGCAATAAAGGTGTGTTTTGAGGCGCGTTCTTCCCACAGATTTAGATCGAAGTTAATCGCAATAATAGCTCTTTTAATTTCTTTTTTTTCCTCATCATTCAGATCTGAAGGTTTTTTGAGAAAGAAATATTCGAGCGGTTCGTAAGCGCCAGCAAATGCTTCAGCCTCTTGAATCCAGGCGATCGCATTTGCATATTCTTGCCAATTTTTCTGGGTTGGTAGTAACGAAGGTGTAGGATAGCGCAGTTCGAGATAGTGCAAGATCGCCAAGGATTCATTGATTTTGGTACCGTCGGGTTCGACGAGCAACGGTACTTGCCCTCTGGGATTTAATGCCAAAAATTCTGGCATTCTAGTTTCGGGATCGGC
>NZ_JANMZA010000663.1:0-14141 GCF_031382685.1 Chamaesiphon sp. OTE_8_metabat_110
CACGTCCTTGTCAAACATCCGAATGCACCCATGAGATGCCGGAGTCCCCACACTCTCCGGGTTCGGCGTACCGTGGAATCCAATAAAGTTAGCCCCATCCGTCCAAAAGCCAATCCAGCGAGAGCCGAGCGGATTTTCTACCCCAGGGGGAAATACTTCGCCAGTTTTAAAACTCGTCCAAGCGGGATTTTTGATTTTTTCCATGACTTGCCATTCGCCAGTTGGTGTCTCCCAGCCTTTCTTCCCAATGGCGACGGGATAACGTTTGAGCAGCTTATCTCCCCGATAGACATACACCCGCTTTTCTCTGAGTTTGAGGACGAGACTGACTACTTCTTCGGTAGGTTTACCAGTTGCAGCGACAGCAGGCTTGGTGGTAGAGGTAGGGCTAGTCCCAGTTGATTTGTTGGGAGTAGCCGGATTGTTACTATTAGCTGGCGACGAGAGCGGCTCTAATTTCTGCGGTGCTTTGGTTGTTGGTGCGGGTGTGGGCTTGGTGGGTATTTGTGCTATTAATGCTGGCGGTGGGCTGTTGCGGCGATGGTCTTGAGTTTCTGCAAACAGCCGCGTGGGGATAATTGTTAACATGGTTGTTAGCAATAATCCCGTACTGAATCTTAAAGAAATGACGAATCGAGACATTATTAAATGTTGACTTTAGTTTTAAGTTGTAATGCAGTGAAAGCTAAAGTTAGCTTACCCAATTTAAGATTAGTTCGTTCACTCACTAGTTTATCGTTGGCGATCGCCGTTTTGGCTGTCTGTGCTTATGGTGGGTGGATAGTGAATAGCTTGCACTGAGCGACAGCCGAAGTGCGGATTTAGGCGTTGCTAAATTGGGGTATGAAGCATAGATCTTGCCCTCACCCCCAACCCCTCTCCCAAGCTTGGGAGAGGGGAGCCGGAGCCGGAGGCGATGGCGGGGTGAGGGCAAATCATACCTTAAATTAGCAACGCCTGAAATTCGTTATTGAGCTGAGTACGAAGTGGGGATTGAAGTTAATTTAGACATCGCGGTCAGAGCGTATAATCGGACTCGATCGTCTGCGTCGTCTAGAAGCATTCCTAGAGCTGGGACGGTCGCTTTATTACCCAGGTTCCCTAGTGCTGCGGCTATTTCCTGTTTGACGATCGGCAGATGTGCCGATTCGTGGCAGTAGAGGTAATTGACGAGCTGTTGACTAGCATAAACCCGCTCTTGCTCGGTTTTACTAATAGCAATAATAATTTCTGGAGCCAGATCGTTGGAAATCTCTGCTAGAGCGGCGATCGCGCTATCGATCGCCGCCCTACTGCCGATCCAGCCGAGGGCGAGAATCACTGGCGATTTTAAGCGATCGGGCGTCAGGGGTGAGATTAATACTTCGGTCAAGATGTCTACAACACTGGGATCGGGCAATCTGGCTAAGCCGAGAGCGGTGGCTTCACACACGCCAAAATCGAGGTCGAATAATAACGGTCGGAGGTGTTGACTCAGGTTTAGTTCCACTGCCAAATCCCCTCGCAAACTAAGCGATATCGCCGCCGCCTTGCGGACGCTAGCCGCGACATCGGTAAGTTTGGCAAGTAGGAGTGGCGGTATGCGCGGATCGTGAAAGCTACCTAATGCTTCGACGATAACGGTGCGAAGCTGGGGATCGGGGTCTTCAAGCGCCTGGATTAGTGGCACGATCGTTTGTGAGTGCCGAATACGCGTCAGAATAGTTACTGCCATCCCCCGCTGGGTTGTCGATAGGTCGGGAGTAGCTAAGATCTCGGTCAATGCGGCGATCGCGGGAGCACCGATTTTGGTGAGCGACCCGATCGCGATCGCGGTTAATTCGGCATCTGCGTCAGTCTGAATTACGGCGATCAGCGCAGCGATAACTGGCGGTCGATCGAACTCCCCTAAGATTCGCGCGCAGCACCACCGATTCTCTAAATCAACGTCTGGGTCATTCAACAGATTTAGCAGCGGTAGGATGGCAATTTCACCCACTTTAGGGACAATTTTACCAGTCTCCCACTGCTGCTCGAAATCACCCTCGGTCAATATTTGCAAGGTGAGGTTTAAAACTTGCCGATCGCCTTGAATCTGTGTGAGGGACAAGTTTTGCAGGGCGGCGATCGCGATCGACCATTGTCTCTCACTGGCTGCGGCGATCGCTCGATCGAGATCGTGCATGATGTGTAATATCGTGAAGGCTGCTCTAAGCGTTGTATTCAAGAGAAGGAAGCGCAAAGGGAGCCGAGTTGACATCGTGATTTTAACGATCGGAAATCATCTATAACCCACAGAAATCACCCATAACCCTTGTGGTGGGCAGTGGTCAGTGAGCGATAGCCGAACTGTGCCCACCCTACTACTCTACTACTCCCAACTCCCATCTCCCATCTCCCATCTCCCATCTCCCATCTCCCAACTCTTATCTACTTGCTAAACCAACTAAAACTAGTACTGCTTCGATCGCGTAAAAGACGCCAACGACTTGAGTTTCCGTCCAACCGCTCAACTCCAGGTGATGGTGAATTGGAGCCATCTTAAACAGCCGTTTACCTTTGCCCTCAGCATCTTTGGTGGCTTTATAGTAACCGACCTGCGCTGTGACTGAGAGCGCCTCGATCGCAAAGATACCACTGAGGATAAACAGCACCCAGAGATTTTCGGTCAAAATCCCGACCGCAGCTAAGGCACCACCTAGAGCGAGGGAGCCAGTATCGCCCATAAAGACTTTGGCTTTATTGCGATTGTGGACGACAAAGCCGAGATAGCTACCGCTCAGGCAAATACAGAAGATCGCCAGACTGGGTTCTCTGGGATAGATAATTGCGGCTAAACCAGCCAGGGCGATCGCCCCCGTTCCGCCAGCCAAGCCATCGACACCATCGGTGAGATTGGTGGCATTACTTTCGGCAAGCAGGGCAAATACTGCTAGTCCCCAGAAGAGAAAGCCCAGCGGTAGGAAGACGTTAAACGGCAGATGGACATTGGTAATCGCGTTACCCCTACTGTAGAAAGCCCAACCGCAAAAAGCGATCGCGATCGCCGCTTGGAGTAATAATTTACCTTTGGCAGTCAGACCTTCATTTTTGCGGTTGCTCAAACTTTTCCAGTCATCGACACCACCGATCGCCAGATAGCCCAAACTAGTCACCGCCACGGCGATCGCATCCGGATCGAACTGCGACCACAACACGCCTAAAATCACCCCGACTGGCACGACAAAGATCCCCCCCATCGTAGGCGTTCCCGCCTTTTTGAGGTGTGCTTGCGGGCCATCTTCGCGGATGAATTGACCCATCTTCAACTGCTTGAGTTGGGGAATCGCGCGATAACCGATCGCGGCGACGAGTCCGGTAGACACCAAAAATGGTAAGAGTAACGATTCGGTCAGACTCCTACCATTTTGCCAGTCCAACCACAGCAACGCTCCTACCAGTCCGATGCCTAGTAAAATTAGTAACACAGTGCCCGTAGGATTGAGACCCCTGACAGATGCTGATTTACCCTCCATCTATTTCCTCCGAGGTAATTTCATCACTACGTTTGTTAATCGAGTCAATCTTGAAGATTTTAGCTGCACCGGATCCTTAGATATCGTCGGTATCGTCAGCATCATCGCTTTCTTCTTCTTCTTGATAGCCGCGATCGTCTTCAAATAATTCTTCGTCTAGATTGGGTTGATCTAAGGCGGAGATGGCGGGATCTCGTTCGTCTCGATCGATCAGCCGACCTTGAGCTTCGAGCCACTCTAGAATTGAAGTATTTCTTTGTTCGGCAATTACGGGAGCAGGTTCGTAACGAGGTTGTTGTTTTAATGCTGGATTGATAAATGAATCTAGCACATCCAGGTCGAGGGAATCGGGCATGGTAAGTTGATTAGCTTTAAGTTCTCATAGTCTATCATTTTAGGGGAGAGGATCCAGTCGCATGGAGGCGATCGTCACAAGTTCGAGCGACTTTTTGAGTGCGATTAGACATCACGATTCATTAGCAAATTTCTATGCCAAAAGCCCAACTACTTGCCGCGCTTGCAGATAAAAATCGCGGTATCCTCGCCACCCCAGTGGATCGACAGGCAATTCTGGCAACAATTACGGAGCTAGAATTTCATAATCCCCATCCTCGCCCCTTGACAACGGCGCTCGACTTATTAGCTGGAAATTGGCGACTGCTATATACTAGCAGCCAGAGTCTTCTGGGCATCGATAAGTTTCCCCTCGTTAATCTCGGCACGATTTATCAGTGTATTCGACCGATAACTAGCGCGGTTTATAATATTGCGGAAGTAAGTAGTATCGTACCCGGATTGAATGGCCTAGTCGCGATCGCCGCTAAATTTACGCCCGTGAGTGAAGCTCGTGTCAATGTGGAATTCAATCGTTCGGTGATTAGCTTACAACGGTTGGTGAATTATGCCGATCCCGATCGCTTTATTGCGGATCTCGAAAATGGTCGTAAATTTACCGCGATCGATTTGCCGATCTCGCGGCGCGAAGATCGCTCCCCCGCTTGGCTGGAAGTTACCTATCTGGATGACACGCTGCGCATCAGTCGCGGTAATGAAGGTAGTGTTTTTGTTTTGGCACGATCTTAGGATCGTGAATAGTGGATAGTGAATGGTATGAAGCATAGATCTTGCCCTGCTTGGTGAAACGCACGCTGAGGAAGCCTCAGCGCGATTTCATCCGCTCACCCCCAACCCCTCTGTCTTGACCCAAACGCACGCTGAGGTTCCCTCAGCGCGATTTGGGTCGCTCCCAAGCTTGGGAGCGGCGTTTTTATGTCTAGGGTTCCCCCCGAATAAAAAAGCGACGCAGCTCCCTTCGGGTAGGCTTCGCCAACGAACGGGAGGGAACCTCCCGTTTGTGTGCGTCAGCGACGCGCGTTCTGGAGGTTCCCTCCAGGTCGAGCGCGTCAAGACAAGACAACGACAAGACAGAGGGGAGCCAGAGCCGAAGGATCTGGCGGGACTGAAGAGCAAATCATACTTGGATTCAGCAACGCCCAATTATCAATTATCAATTATCAATTAATTCCCTGTGCTGCGAATTTCCCAACGACATCTCAAAGTTCTCGAAACTTGTCCGCGCCAATTTGAGTACACATTTTGCGATCGCTTGACTTTGCCAGCCCCTCCCGATCGTCAGTCCAAAACTCAGTTAGGGAGCGATTTTCACTTGCTAATGCACCAGCGCGAACTGGGACTCCCGATCGAGCCGATTTTAGCACGATCGCCCCAACTCAATACCTGGATGCAGGCGATGCTCCAGACAGCACCAGAACTATTTACTAGCGACTCGCAGACGTGGCGACAGAGCGAACATGTGCGGACGCTGGAAATCGGGAATTATCTATTTACGGCTATTTACGACCTGCTAATTTTAAGTGCAGATAAAGCACAGATTATCGACTGGAAAACATACCCACTTCCGCGTTATAAAAAAGATCTAGATCTTGAATGGCAAACCAGGCTTTACTTGTATTTACTAGCGGAAACTAGCGATTATGTTCCCAAACAAATGAGCTTTAGCTATTGGTTTATTCAATCGACGCCCCAGCCCAAATCCGTTAAGATCGATTACACCCTCAAACAACACCGCCAAACCCAGCTAGATTTACTAGCGATATTAGAGAAACTCACAACTTGGCTCGATCTCAGCCGCACTAAACAGGAAACTTTTCCACAAGTCGCCGCGTCTATAGGCTCATGCGAACGCTGTAACTTTGCGATCCGTTGCAATCGTCAATACCCAGATTTACCAGCCCCGATATTTGTCAGTAGCGATCTGTCCCATCTCCCCGCGATTCCCCTTATTTCGCCGCGTTAAGTTAAGGTTTATTAAGTTTGCTTACACGATCGAAGTCAAAAGCACCAATTGTGTAACAAAGCTCTCAAGATTAAGTTAGATTAGCTGATACTTGTATTTAGCGATCGATCCATCGCTCAGATCGAGCGATTGCCTGAGTAATCACCTCCCAAGAATGCCATTATCGTCCTTATGAATCGACTATCCACATTCCGATCTGTTTGGCAACATCAAGTTTTGCGCGGAGCAATGTTTACTGGAGCCATCTTTGCAACATTATTACCGCTTGCTGCTAGCTCGATTGCCGCATCGAAAGATAGCCCCAAAGCGATCGTGGACGAAGCATGGCAAATTGTCAATCGCGAATATGTAGACGGGACTTTTAATCGCTTGGACTGGCAGAAAACCAGAATGGAGCTACTCAAGCGTAATTACAAAAATCGTCAAGAAGCGTATGTAGCAATCCGCTCGACGCTCAAGAAATTGGGCGATCCTTACACCCGATTTCTGGATCCCCAACAGTTTCAATCCCTGAACAATCAAACCAGTGGGGAAATGTCTGGTGTGGGCATCAAACTGGAAGCTAACCCCCGCACGCAGCAGCTTGTAGTCGCCGAAGCGATCGACAATTCCCCCGCTTCCAGAGCTGGCATCAAAGCTGGCGATGCGATCGTCGCGATCGATGGTAAGTCTACCAAAAATATGACCTTAGAAGGCGCAATTAGCCTAATTCGAGGTGAGGTCGGTAAATCTATCACACTCAAAATTGCCCGAGGTGCCAAGAGTCCCTTTGACGTACCGCTAATCCGCGCCCAAATTGAAGTGTCATCGGTATTCTCCGAAGTTAAGAAAGAAGGTGCCCTCAAAGTCGGTTACATCCGCCTCGCCGAATTTAGCTCGCACTCTTCCGAGCAGATGCAAAAGGCAATCAAAGATCTCAATCGCCAACAAGTTAACGCCTACGTCCTCGATATGCGAGGCAATCCCGGCGGCTTACTCCAAGCCAGCGTCGAGATCGCCCGGATGTGGTTAGATAATGGCACGATCGTCAAAACAGTCGATCGTAAAGGCGGTAATGAGAATTTTCGCGCCGTACAGGGTGCGCTCACCCAGCTCCCAATGGCTGTCTTGGTTGATGGTAACTCAGCCAGTGCGAGCGAAATCCTCGCTGGTGCCCTCAAGGACAACCGTCGCGCCCAAATTGTCGGCGCACAGACTTTTGGCAAAGCCCTAGTTCAATCCGTCCACTCTTTATCTGACGGTTCGGGAATGGCGGTAACTGTCGCTCACTACTATACTCCCAATGGCACCGATATCGGTCATAAAGGCATCACTCCAGATGTGAAGGTAGATCTCAACTCGATCGAGCAAAAAAATCTGGCTGAGTCGCCATCGCTATTAGGTAGCACTCAAGATCCTCAGTACCAGCGGGCTATCTCTGTCCTCCAGGGCAAAAATGCGACTACCCCTAATTCTGGCAAGGTGCCAGCAGTTAGTAGCAATCGCTAGGATTAAAACATTATGAATGCAAAAAACCCGACTTCTCCAAGAAGTCGGGTTTTTTGTTATGACCGTAAATAATTAATTGTGCTAGTTATACCAATTTAAATTGGTATGACGACAGATTAACTCCTCCCCTTATGAAGGGGAGGTTGGGTGGGGTAAAGATCTATCGCTTTAATTCTTTAAATTGGTATTAAAAGGGTGCCTGAAAAGTCTTATTGCTTCGTTTACGGTGGGTAAATCCCCCTGTCTTGTCTCGCTGTCTTGTCGTTTTTTTATTCGGGGGGAACCCCCAAATAAAAACGCCGCTTTTATGTGCGGGCGAACCCCGCCCATAGCGAGCCGCTAAATCCCCCTTAAAAAGGGGGACTAAGAGTCCGGTTCCCCCCTTTTTAAGGGGGGCTAGGGGGGATTTTCTAGGGTTTGCGAGTGCTACCTCATACTTTAAGCGCGACGGACGAGTTCTCGGCTTTGCTGATGTTGCCAGACGGCGAAGATTTCATCGCGTCCATCATTTAATAAAGCTCGATCGAGTCGATAGCCAATAATTACTTTATCTGATTTTTTTGTGCCCGACTGCATCGGTTGTACCTTCAAACCTAACAGTTGCAGAAAGCGATTGAGTACCGAGATCGGATTGACTTCACCATTATTATAAGGTGGCATATCGATGCCGATCGCCCGTTTGATATGTTGACTGCACAAATAACCGATTCGTTTGAGGGAAATCAGATCGGCATCGTTAATTTGTAATAGTCGCTCGGGATCTAAAAAATTAATAATCCCTAATGCGAGTAATCCTTGAATCTTGAGAATATGATGATTGGCATCGGGCAAGAACACTTTTTCCGGGTTAGTTTCTCGATCGCGATCCCAGACCAGATAAATAGATTGGGGTAGATATTGTTGATGATTGAGAAGATAAAAATGAGTTAATAGCTGCCCATAATAACCTTTATCATCCTTGAGTTTGAGTTCGGGGGTAATCGTCACACCATAACGCTGTTGCAATGTGTATTTTTCAACTTGGGCACGCTCTAGATCCGTGACGAATCTTTTGTTAGATAGGTATTGAAAATCGCGATGACTCAGATCGCTTGCGTTGGCAACTGCTTGTGCAGCTTGGTATTTGACTTGCTGCTGGATTTTTTTAGTTTGGGTGCCAATCAAATTGTACTCGCGATCGCGTTGAGATTTACCTTTGTGAACGTCGGCGATTTGCCGCATAATTTCAAGCGATTTTTTGGGATCTGTTTTAGTTGCTTGGATTAGTGCCATTCGCAGTTCTTGTAAGCTATCGCGATCGACATCTTCGCTAATCGGATGAATTTGATGTCCTTCATCAATTAAGCCAGCTCTGACAGCATCTCGATAGAGGGTAATCGAAGCATTTACTCGCGCGGCAAATTTCGACCAAGTTCGGAGGTGAATCGGATCGAAAACAAAGGGCAAATCGACATCGATCCGCATCAATGGGCACATCAGCGCATAGTTTTCTTTGTAGTTTTCTTGATACCAATAAGCCAGCGATCGATAATTATTACTTCCACTACCGATCGTGCCCATGCCGCGTTTCGCACACCAGATATAGCGTGGGACATTAGCTCTTACTCGCGCTAATGCTTGGCGGACTTCGGTATCGGGAATGACACCTTGAAAAATTCCATAAACGCGATCGAAATGCTTGACATCGATACTGACTCCGGTGCCTAAAGTAGGCGTTACAAAGACAGCATCATATTCTGGAGCCTGAGTATTAATCGACGAGACAAAATCGACCGCCGGATGTCCGGTAGTGTTGGTAGTATGGCTGCAAACTACGAGAGTTTTGGTGAAGCTATCTTCAAGCTGCTTGAGATTTTGCTGGATATAACGATCGATCGTGTCGGAACCATAACGACCCGATCGACTATCAGTGGTAACATAACATTTACGACCAGCGCGGAGATCGAGTTCTAGCTGGTGAATCAGTGCGGTAGGATTGGGACGATCGTAAAAATGCACATCCCATCCCCGCTCGGCTTGCCATTGATTGATGACAATCCACGGTTCGATCTCCTTATTGGCGAGCTTTTTGAGATAATCGATCGAAATATCCGACAAATCGGCATCTTGAGCGATGACGAGTCCATTAGTTTCAATTACTCTGGCGATCGTTTGTTGAAAGGTTTTGAGAATTACTAACCGTTTCTTTTTACAAGTAGAACTATGGAGGAGATGCCACAGCGATTGCTCGACTTCATCTAAGATAATTACCCCACCTTCCCAATCTGCTGGATTGAGCTTCCAGATGGAGTCTAGACATAAACCGAGGCTATCTGACTGTTGTTTGGGAAGCTGTTCGTTAATCCAATTAACACCAATTCGTTGGCACAAAAATCTACCTAGTTGAATGCGGTGTGTGAGTAATAATACCGGACGATTGCTTGCTTGTGCCGCAGCAACGATGGGAATTAAAGCCGTAGTTTTACCCGTTCCTTTAGGCGATTTAATCCCAATAATACCACTACTGGGGAAATTAATTTTTGGGAGATATTTACTCGCCAAGGTGAGATTTGCTGGGTAATTTAATTCACTATGTCTTTTGGAGATCGCGATATCTAATTCTAGATCTAATGCTGCTTGATGAATTGATGTAAAAGCATCGATACCGCGAGCAACAATAAAATCGTCGATCCCTTTTTCAATTCCTGGTAAGCGAATAACTTTGACATTACAGCTCGATCGCTGAAGTAATTCACCTAAATGCACGATCGCCGTATCCAATAATTTAGCTTTGCGCGGCACAGCTTCATAATCAAAACAGATTGCTAATTCTTGCTGTTTATTTGCAAACACAACTAACTCAGCAATTAAGTTCCGATCGACTGTATTTCCTTGCAAATCTCGAATTACTCGATAGCCACTATTAATCCCCGGCAAGGCGATCGCCGGATAGCCATAAGTCAGTAGGGTAGCGGCTTTTTTCACTCCTTCACAGATAACAATCGGCACCTGTCGATCGATAATCCACTGCCAATAGCCGATCGCTTCACCTTGATAATTTACCTCTATATTCGCAGGTAATTTAGCCTTAAATAAAGTTGCTGTTTGCGTCCAGATTTTTTCAGTCACGCGCAAACAAAATAACCTCGTCGAGACACTCGGCGGATGCTCATATTTGATAATTTTACCATCTTGATTTTTGGTAGGAGCATTAGGTTTAAAAGTACCCCATTCCATCGGTTGCCAATTTTGCAAAGGATCTAAACCATTACACCACCAACCACCTTTGGCACAATGATTGTATCGTTTCATCCAGCTTGGCGTGACTTGTCCGCTATTATTACGCGGAATTTGTGGCGAAATAAACAACCGATCGTAAGCCGAATTTCCTTGCAAAGATCTAAAATTCAGTGCTACTAATGCTCGATCGATATTGCTATCTATAACTAGTTCTGTGTTGTGGGCACGATCTAAATTGGTTTGTACCATAGTGATATGCCAGCGCGAGGAGGGATTCATATTCTAATCGAAATTTCTGTAAAAAACCCAAATATATAGAAATGAATATTATCGATCGCATCTAGGGATATTGACTATTTTTAACCACTATAGATAGCGTAATATCTTTAAACTAATAGTTCATCTATTCTGTGATGAATTAATGACAAAATACACAACTTGGTAATGCACGATCGCGTTAATCTGCAACCATTTAACGCGATTTCAGACAATTGACGTAGGGATATTGACTATTTTTAGACGCTATATGTAGTGTGCGATCGTTAAATTAATTGATAATTGATAATTGGGTTTTTAGGTCTACAGATCTACAAATCTGGTATTAGAGTCAAAGTAGGGTGTGTTATCCCGTCAGGGTAACGCACCGCTCCTCTGAGCGGTGCGTTTTGCTGGCGCAGAAACACACCCTACGCAAGCTACCCAACCTACAGATCTTTTTAAACACCCTCTCACAGCAAATAACCGCCTACTCGCGAGCAGGCGGTTATTTGCGTCAATCTATTTAGATCCTAGCCGCGATTTTCTTGACTTTGCCAAAATTGCTCTGCAAAAGCGACAGTAGGGTGCATCGGTGCTTTGGGCTTGGTTTTGAGCACCATCGCTGTCTCATTGAGGTATTTGTCCCCCTTCTTGTGATTGCAGGTTTCACAGGCAATTGCGACGTTATCCCAGGTATGGGTACCGCCTTTGGAGCGGGGAATAACGTGATCGATCGTTAGTTGCTTAGCCGAGCCACAATACTGACACCGATGTCCGTCTCGCCTAAGTAGCTCGCGCCGACTGACGCTTGGGAGCTTCCACAACCTTTCTGCGGTAGTAGTTTTGAGGCGAATGTGATGGGGAACTTCGATCGCGACTGACGGCGATCGCAAGATCCATACTTGTTTGTTATCCTGTAAGTCCAATGGTTCCGCTCTACCGCTAATTAGTAAAGTGATGGCGCGGCGGATATTGATCCTCGCCATTGGTAGGTAGTTAGTGGAAAACACTACTACAGAATGGTTGAGTACCGATGGCATAGTCGTAGATCGGAGATCGAACATTTTAGTGTCGGCGATCCCACTTGTGGCAGGTTTCATAATATTGAGCCTCCTAGCAAACAACCCCCGTTGTCTACGGTAGACAAGCGGGGGTTACAAGAGATGTATATTGTATTCTTGTGATTATTTCAACTGAGTAACATTTGGGATGGTGTTACGCCAGTTATATTCCCGCTATGTTTGAATGGTAATAGATGCTGTGGGAGTTTTCCCGCCATCTCGATCGCGATTCGTCTGTCACAATTACGGCGATTGTCATTCGCTATCTGCCACAAATTCTGCTCGTAGCGCCGTTGGGCGATCGAGTAACTTGTGAAGATGGACTGAGACAACAAATCGAACACGAAAGTTAAGAGATGTGGGGCTGATGGAGGTGTTGAAAAGTATCGTTGGTATAGCTACGGCGATCGAATCGCATCAGCACTACCAATAATTATTTTACTATAGCGGTAAAATTTACTAGCTTGCTTAGCTAAGAATACCGCTCCGATCCTAATCTAATAATACAATAAATTTTATCGAGATGTCCAGCTCGCCACAACTCTCATTTTGTTTTCAGGTGGGTGTAGTCCGAGTCTGAGAACTTTGTATGCCCGCGAGCGTAAATAATGTCACGTATTGTAGTGCAATGGCGATGAGATAATGATTCGGTTAGGATCGAAGATAGAGTAGCTCATCTGCACACACTTATAGGAACGACGATCGTGGATCGAGATTTGATGTCCCAAGACCGCGCCACCGTGCCGACTACCATTGCTGACTATATTTATCCAGCAATCCAAAAACAATACGTTCGCATCCTCACCCTCGAAGCCGATGTCCTCGCCGATGACAATCTCGAAGCTATCCATCAGATGCGGGTAAGTCTGCGCCGATTGCGATCGCAGGTGCAGGGATTTGCGCCAATTTTGGATATTCCCAAAGTCATGGGCGAAAAACAGATCGGCAAAATCGCCAGAGTACTAGGTAAAGTTCGAGACTTAGATGTCCTCCAACAGACTTGTAAAAATCACTTGTCAAGTCTGCCGGAGTCCGAGCGAATTCAGCTCGAAAAAGTTACGGCGACAATTACTAAACGCCGCCGTAAGGACATGCTTAAAGTCAAGTTGATGTTGAATGATTGCGATTATCAATATTTTAAATTGGGCATTAATAATTGGCTAAACAATCCTCAATATTTACCTACGGCCATCGTCGATATTGCGTCAATATTACCAGAGTTATTATTGTCATCGATCGCCAAATTACTGATCCAGCCCGGATGGTGGCTCGATCTGGATCTAGAGACGGGTAACGATCCAGAAACAGCGGTTGCGCACTTATTACTCATTCATGGAGACACCTTTCACGATCTCCGCAAGCAGATCAAAGGAGTACGTTACTTGATGGAACTTTTTCCCGATCGCTACCCACCTCAATATACTGACTCCCTGAATGATTTCAAACAGGTACATCAAATATTTGGGAATATTCAAGATAATGTCGTCTTGGATAAATTTATTCGGAAAAATGTGGGCAAACGCGCGCCGATGAAATTACCAACTCTCTACGATCGGATCGCTCGCAGCAATCAGCTCAACTGGGATAATTGGCAACCAATTCAACAGAAATATCGCGGCTCGAATACCAAGCAGGAACTTCAATCTTTGCTAATTCGAGATATAATTCATAATTTACATGGATAATGCCGATGTCCCGATTACCTCCGGTAGGCTGTGCGCCAACGATTACTCAAGTTTGGAATGGTTGGAATTGCCCCCACTCGACACTGAGACAATGTGGGCAATCATTCACGAATCGATCTCCGATCTTCAGGTCAATCAGCTTCTTTGGTATTATTTAGGCTATCGCTATCAGCCAGTAGAACAGACTTGGGATGTGAGTCTAGTCGCACCAGCATGGCAAGATAGCTACCCGACACCACCAGATTTTATCGCTAGTCGTCCAGCAACAGTCCAACTCACTCGATCGATTCCTACAGAACACAAACAACTGCTCAAGGAACAACTCGGCTTTAAGGGCTATAAACTCGGCGAATTCGGCCCGCGTCAGACACGTAGAGCTACAGCCGTGAGTTGGTTGTTAGCCTATCTAGCTAGCGGGGTATAGTAATTTAGGTCGTTATTTTTGGTTTGTTTGTGAGGGTGGGGTAAGAGGTAATGGGTAAGAGGTAAGAGGTAAGAGGTAAATGCTTTACAGGCGTTCTAGGGCGATCCTTCCTCCTCCTGTGAATATCTTCGCTGCCCTTCACGATCCAGAGTTTCGATCGATTTCAAATCACTTTATATCAGGGAGACAATATGG
>NZ_JANMZA010000047.1:0-2928 GCF_031382685.1 Chamaesiphon sp. OTE_8_metabat_110
ACGAAATGGTAGGACGCACCGATATCTTAGAATCTAAACAAGCGATCGCCCATTGGAAAGCCAAAAATATCGACCTCTCCAACCTCCTCTATCAACCCGAAGCAGGCGCAGAAGTCGGACGTTATCAACAGATCGCCCAAGATCATGGACTTGACAAATCCCTCGACATTACTACTTTATTAGACCTGTGCAAAGACTCGATCGAGTCTGGCAAACCCACCAAAGCCACCCTCCCAATCTGCAACGTCAACCGCGCAGTAGGCACCATCCTCGGTAACGAAATCACCAAAAACCACTGGCACGGACTCCCCGATGATACCGTCCACCTCAAATTCCATGGCAGTGCCGGACAAAGCTTCGGCGCATTTATCCCCAAAGGAGTCACCCTCGAACTCGAAGGCGATGCCAATGACTACATCGGCAAAGGACTCAGCGGCGGTAAAATCATCCTCTACCCCTCGCCCAAATCCACCTTCATCGCCGCCGAAAACGTCATCGTCGGCAACGTCGCTCTCTATGGAGCCACCAGCGGCGAAATCTACATCAACGGCATGGCTGGCGAACGTTTCTGTGTGCGTAACTCTGGGGTGAGTGCAGTGGTGGAATCGATCGGCGATCATGGTTGCGAGTACATGACAGGCGGACAAGTGATCGTTCTCGGCACCACCGGACGCAATTTCGCGGCGGGAATGAGTGGCGGTGTTGCTTATATCCTCGACGAGCAGGGTGATTTCCCGACGCGCTGCAATACCCAGATGGTGGGATTGGAAACGCTGAGTGATGCTGAAGAGATTGGGAAATTGCGGGGTTCGATCGAGAAGCACGCTGAATATACAAAGAGTCAAAAAGCGATCTCAGTTCTATCGAATTGGGATGCGATGGTGCCGAAGTTTGTGAAGGTGATGCCGCGTGACTATAAACGGGTGCTGCAAGCGATTCAGAATGCGCTGGCTTCGGGGTTGAGTGGTGATGATGCGCTCGATGCTGCGTTTGAGGAGAATTCCCGCGATGTGGCTCGCATTGGGGGGAGTTAGATTGACTTGAATTAGGGACAATTGCTTTACTTACATCTTGCACCAGTACTTAGCAACTACTCTATCTAGAGCTAAAACTCTCACTCGTAACTAAAAACTACTAGCCACTGTCTTGACGCGCTGAACCTGGAGGAAACCTCCAGAGCGCGCGTCGCTAGTCACTAAAATACTAGTCACTTTGTTTTAATGAAAGATGTGAGTAATTCATAATTCATAATTCCCGATGAGCTATTTTCGTCCAGCGATCGATCTAATGTCAGGTTATATTCCTGGTGAACAGCCCAAACCAGGAACGTCAATTATCAAGCTCAATACGAACGAAAATCCCTATCCGCCTTCACCTGCGGCGATCGCAGTGTTGCGCAATCTCGATGCCGAATTGCTCAGGCGTTATCCCGATCCCTTTGCGCGGGAATTTTGCCAAGCGGTGAGTGAGGTGTTAGACATCCCTACCGATTGGATTGTGGTGGGGAATGGTAGCGATGAGTTACTAAATATCTTAGTAAGAGCTTGTGCTGAGGGAGATCTGCGCCGAGTTGTCTATCCGATGCCTACATATGTGCTGTATCCGACGATATCGGCGATGCAGCCTGCGACGACGGTTGAAATTCCTTATCCCGCCGACTGGAAATTACCGATCGAGGATTTAGTCGCGGCCAGAGGTGCGCTCACCTTAATCGCTTCGCCGAATAGTCCTTCTGGTCATATCGTACCATTAGCAGATTTACGGACGCTAGCCAGCCAGCTTGAGGGTGTACTCGCGATCGATGAAGCTTATGTAGATTTTGCACCAGATTCTGCACTCTCATTGGTGCGGGAATTTGACAATGTTATCATCTTGCGAACGCTGTCGAAAGGTTATTCTTTAGCTGGGCTAAGAATGGGATTTGGAATTGCTAATCCCAAATTATTAGCGGGTTTATTTAAAGTTAAAGATAGTTATAATATCGACGCGATCGCGAATTTAGTTGGTGCAGCGGCAATGCGCGATCGAGTATATAAAAATAACTGTGCCAATCTAGTTAAAGAATCAAGAGCGCAACTGGCGATCGAGTTACAACAGCTCGGTTTAAAAGTTGGTGAATCTCATGGTAATTTTTTGTTAGCAACTCTACTCGATGGACAAGCAGAGCAACTTTATTTAGGATTAAAAGAACGGGGGATTTTAGTCCGATATTTCAATCGATCGGGATTGCAGGATAAATTGCGCATTACGGTAGGTACTCCAGCACAAAATAGCCTGTTAACTCAAGCTTTAGCTAAGCTGTTAAGGATCTAGATCGAACGTTTGTTGATGGTTTTAGTGGCCAGTTGACAGATCGAGCGCGATTCTCTTTCAGAGACGCTACGCGAACGGTAAGACGCGCTCGATCTGTTGTTAACTTATAAATGACTTTATTAGCTGTGGATGGTGCTTTCGATATGAGATAGATCGGCTTTAGTCTCGATCTATGCTGATTCGATCGATAATTGACAACAAAGCTTTTGAAATGGTATGATAAATCATCATACCATTAGATCTCTGACCATCTATGGCAACTAACAAAGTCGCAATCACGATCGACTCAGAGCTATTGTCGAAAGTAGATCTATTAGTCTCACAACGAGTATTTCCCAATCGGAGCAAAGCAATCCAAGAAGCATTAACCGATAAACTCTCCCTGCTGCGTCAAACTCGTTTAGCGAGTGAATGTGCAAAACTCGATCCACAAATAGAACAACAATTAGCAGAAGAAGGGATCGAAGGAGATTTAGCTCAATGGCCGACATACTAAGAGGAGAGATCTGGTGGGCAAATCTCAATCCCACACGCGGACGCGAACAATCGGGTACTCGTCCAGTATTGATTATCAGCCAGGACGTATTCAATCGGCATTCGGGAACAGTAATTGCT
>NZ_JANMZA010000049.1:0-3370 GCF_031382685.1 Chamaesiphon sp. OTE_8_metabat_110
CTGCTTGCCGATCGAGATATTAATTAGATATCCAGTTATCAACTCTGCGACAATCATTTCACGATCGCCGCAGAGTTGATGACTGGATGTTGACCGTAAAAAGGTAAGGCAGTAGACCAGTGTGGACGTTCGCCGCGATCGTAGGCGCTGCGGGCTAGAGCTAGCACCCCTACTACCGTATCGGTCAGATTAGCCGCTTGCGGGATAACTTGGTGCTGAGTAGGCTGAATCTGGGCGCGGCGAATATCCCAATCATCAGCAGCAAACACGGTTGCTGGTAGCACCTCTGTCAATAACTGCGCGTCAGCATCCCAATTGTAAACCGACCCAAACACCTCGCCCCGTTGCGCGGGCATGGATACAGCTAGCAAGCCAGCCGCGCGGGATTGCCAAGCTATCGCCGCTAAACTAGAAATAGCAAATACGGGTAAATCTAATTGTTGTCCCAAAGTCCGGGCAGTCACTACCCCTAAGCGGGTACCTGTAAACCCACCTGGGCCACTAGCTACCGCAATCCAGCCCAGATCCTGCCAAGTTTGGGGACTGAGAAAATCACGTAGATAGGGATGGAGAAAATTGGAAGTATCCCGCCCCAAATCCCACGTCTGGCAACGGACATCTTCGTTACTACGGCTAATTGCCAGACCTAATCCAGGGCTGCTAGTGTGTAGTGCGAGACCGTATTTCATGGGTGAGATGGGAGATGGGAGAGGGTAGATGGGAGATAAGAGATGATAGATGGTAGGGTGTGTTATCGCGCTAGCGTAGCGCACCTTAATTAAAGGATCTCCTGTAGTAGAGTGGGCACTGCTCACTAGGTTTGAGGCACAATTTATTTTATAAATAATTCCACCCTACTACTTACTAATCGCTCGCTTAATGATGTAACCCGCGATCGCGGGTAAAGCGGTAGGATAACAAAAAGCACATTTGCAAAAGATCGGATGGTATCAATATGACTTCTGCTGATGCTGGATCTAATCCTAACAGTAATCCTCAACCGCAGACGCTGCGCGATCGATATTTCCAGACGATCGAGCAGATCGTCACTCGGATTCTAACTGGTAAACAGGTAATTTCCAAAGAGTACATTTATCAGATTCTGGTCGAGCAGATCGAACTGGGTACGAGCGAAATTTTTGAAGGTTGTCTGAGTGAGCAGGTGCAGGGGATCGAGCGCGAAATTGCCAGTCAACCCGATGAAGTCAAGCAAGCTAAACTCAAGCACAAACTCAATGCCCTGGCTTGGATTCAGACATCGCTGGGTACCTTGCAGGACGAACGCCAAGCGGTAGCGCTGGTGGATGCAACGATCGATCGAGTCGTCAGCGCCGAGCCATCCGAGCGGCTGAATATCTTGCTCCAAGCCCTCGATCCCAATCAGGAACGCAAACTCGATCGCGCTCAAATTCAACTGATAATTAAATCTCTTCAGTCAGTTGCCAATGTCCGCCTCGAACCCGCAGATTTCGAGCAACTGCGGCAATTATCGCTCGGACTCGATCGCGGCTTGAAAACGTTACCCGCTCTGGAGCCGCACTTAGTCAGTTGGGTTTATGAGAGCGGACAACAGATCGGCTTTGGCGGTGCCACGGAGAATGGCCCCTGGTCGCTGTGGGCGAAGCAAATCTCCCAACCGTTAATTCAGGCATTATTTCAGACGATCGGGCGTCAGCAGTCTATTTCCGACCTCACAGCCGATCGAGCGAGTGGGGATGAAGGCGAGTGGACGGAACTGGCGATTGTGCTGCAAAGTATTCAAACTGCCCTGGTGACTTGGTTTGACGGTCAGATGTACGATCGCGCCTGGGGGCAACGGATGGCTTTTAGTACGCTGATTTCGTTTGCGGCGATTTGGAGCGAATTGGCAAATGGAATGGGGCGGGCGATTAGTATTAATAGTACGCATCGAGACGCGATCGCCAAGGCTTGTTTTCAGGTAACGTTGCAAGTCCTGAGAACTGCGGCACAACGTCCGAATTTTCCGTTGTATGGGGGGATTTTTGCTGCCTTCTCAGGCGAAACGTTGCGGGATACGCTGTCTTATTTTGACTTGCCGCTCAAGCAAGTAGCGGGAACTCAGGAGAAAGGAAGACTGTTAACGATTTTAGGTTATTCACAGCAGGCATTGGGACAAAATGAGCGAGCCATCGCCCTCCATCGGGAAGCCCTGGCAATCGCCAACCAAGCCGGAGATCGCCCCTGTGAAATTGCCAATCTCAACCATCTGAGCCGGATCGCGATCGGTCAAAAAGATTATCCCCAGGCGATTAGTTTCAGTCAACGCGCCTTAATTTTAGCCAGACAAACGGGCGATAAACTGGGTGAAGCCAATGCGCTGACTAATGTCGGCTACTCCGAAGTATTGTCCGCTCACTCCCTCGACATTATGGATGAGGATGTCTACGAACAAAATATCAGTTATCTCGATCGCGGCTTGAAACTTGCTGAAACTTTAGACGACAAACAGAGCTTAGCGCTGGGATATCACAGTCTCGGACTAGCTTATCTGACAATCGGGCAAGCCGAACGCGCGATCGAGTATCTCCAATTAGGTACAAAAGCCGCTCAAGCCGTCGGCGACTTGTATCTCCAAGGACTGAATCTTACCTACCTCGCTGAGGCGCATCACACGCTCAACAAGCCCAAAACTGCGGTTTTTTATAGTTGTCTGGCAATGTATCAACTCCATCAAATTGGTGCCAAGGAATGGCGACAGAGTGCGAGTTTAGCGACAGTTTTGGAAGGACAATTAGGCACCCAAGAGTTTCAGGAAATACTCACCCAGTATCGACCGAATTTACTCCCCGCCATCGGCGTAGACGGTTATGATTACTTACCGCAACTACTGGCTAAGTATCGAACTGACGGGGGTTTGTAGCGAACATTCTAATACTCAAAATTACAACTTAAAACCAGCCAACCTATCCTTAGAAGTATCTTTGTAATGCCCGATCCCCTCCCGTCCTAAAATAGTAGTTATTACCGAACCCGATCGCTAAAATAACTATTACCAATCGCTAAAATTACTGTGTTAAGATTTAATGACACAGGATAAGCAGCAGGGGATGGAACACAGCCATGTTTGAACGCTTTACAGAAAAAGCCATTAAAGTAATCATGCTGGCCCAGGAAGAAGCACGTCGCCTGGGGCACAATTTTGTCGGTACCGAGCAAATCCTCTTAGGATTGATTGGTGAGGGTACTGGCGTAGCAGCTAAGGTCTTGAAATCGATGGGGATCAACCTCAAAGACGCCCGGATCGAAGTTGAGAAAATTATCGGACGTGGTTCGGGTTTTGTCGCCATTGAAATCCCCTTCACCCCCAGAGCCAAGCGCGTTCTGGAGTTGTCTCTAGAGGAAGCCCGCC
>NZ_JANMZA010000084.1:0-5591 GCF_031382685.1 Chamaesiphon sp. OTE_8_metabat_110
TCACGCCCAAACAATAATGCTGTCGGTTCCGTACTCTCCACGAGCCAAGGTAAAGCTTGCCTAGGTGTCTCTAGCTGTGTCGGAATCGCCCTGTCTCTGGCAGTAGTGGCAATTACTCGCGTACAACCCTGGAGAGCTGTCGGTAAGTCTGGAACGATCCTCGCCGTCTCTAAGAGATCGATCGCGTGTACTGCCATCCTGGTGGCTTCTTCACCAAGCACCTCACATTGGGGATTGACAATGACCAATTGTGTCAATCCCATATTCTTCATCACCCGTGAGATCGAGCCGATATTTAGAGCACCAGTTGGCTCTACTAAGATAATCCGAATATGATAAAGAGAGCTACTCACTGGACATTTATTTACTAATAACTGACATGCCACGTCATCGCGCGAAATCCGATCTACCTACCAAAGTCTGTCCCGTCTGCAATCTATCGTTTACTTGGCGCAAAAAGTGGGAAGCTAATTGGGATGAAGTCAAGTATTGTTCCGAACGCTGCCGGAAGAGGAGAGGGTAGATGAGAGATGGGAGAGAGTGGGTAAGAATTTAGATATCGCTAGATCGAAGAACACCCACATCTTTACTACCATCTCCCATCTCCCATCTCCCATCTCCTTCCTACATAAACGCTGGCTGATGACGAATGAGATTAAGAAACTCTTCTCTAGTGCGCTGATCCTCTTGGAAGGCACCTAGCATCGCACTGGTAACTGTCCACGAACCAGGTTTTTGGACGCCGCGCATGACCATACACATGTGGCTGGCTTCCATCACTACCGCGACACCCTTGGGTTCTAAAACTTCTTGCAGTGCCTCGGCGACTTGACGGGTGAGGCGTTCTTGAACCTGCATCCGGCGGGAATACATATCGACGATGCGGGCGAGTTTGCTCAAGCCAACGACTTTTTGGTTGGGGATGTAGGCAACATGCGCTCTACCCATAAATGGCAACATGTGATGTTCGCACATGCTAAAAAAGTTGATGTCGCGAACGAGCACCATCTCGTTATGACCTTCATCAAAAATCGCGCCATTGATGATCTCTTCGAGCGATTGGTTGTAACCACTCGTCAAAAATCGCATCGATTCAGCAACTCGTTTGGGAGTTTTGAGCAATCCTTCTCGCTCTGGATCTTCGCCTACTCCTAAGATGATTTGACGAACTGAGTCCATCATATCTTCTAGGCTAACTTCTTCTGGATCGTGAATCTTTACTGGCGCGCCATTAAGAGTATTACGATCGGGTCTGGGATTAATATTATTAAGGCGATCTTTACCAGCAGAGTTACCACTTTGAGGGGATGAAATAGTCATGTTTGGTCTAAATAGATATGAAAATAAATGAGCGGAGTCAAAACCCGGATTGGTAGACCGATTGTAGAACTATAAAGCTCCACCACTGGGCATGATAATTAGTTCTTCAACTACTGCACCACCAGGCGCAAGCACGGCGTAGAGGATGCCTTGAGCAACCGCTTCGGCGGTCAGCATAGCAGATCGATCGAAGTCGGCTTGGACGGTATCTGTATCCCAGAGTGGCGTATCGACCGAACCCGGACAGACTGCACTCACGCGAATGCCGTTGGCGCGTTCTTCACCAGCAATGGCTTTAGTTAGTGCCATCAGCCCAAATTTACTGACCGAATAAGCACCCCAATTGGGAAATACCTGTTTGCTAGCGATCGAAGATACGTTCACAATTATCCCAGATTGGCGTTGGCGCATCTGCGGCAAAATTCCCTGGATACATTGGAAAACGCTGGTGAGATTTAGGTCGATAATGCGTTGCCAATCGGCTAGGGGCGTATCGGCGATCGCTCCAGTATAAGCCATCCCCGCATTATTGATGAGAATATCTAAATTGTCAAAGTCTGCGGCAATTGCGGCAATCTCGATCGCAACTCGATCGATTTGAGCTAAATCTACCACGTATGTTTTGGCTGTCACACCAAGCGTGGTTGCAGCGGCTGCTACTGCCATTAGTTTATCCTCAGACCGCCCTAGCAATGCTAGATTAATGCCTGCTTTTGCAAAAGCTAGTGCTGTGGCTTTGCCAATGCCACTGCTTGCGCCCGTAATTAATGCCGTTCGATTAGTTGTTGCAATCGGATTCATCTAGTCCAGGAAGTTTGCCCAGAAGTGAGCGATATGTAAATTTTTGTTACGAGTTGATTATAGCATCGATCGAGTGATGGTCGATCGGACTTGGGGATCGGAACTAGATAGGGGATAGGGAATAGGGAATAGGGAATATCTAATTATGAGTAATGATTCACAACCCTAGAATAGATATCGCGTAGGGTGGGCACTGTCTTGACGCACTCAATCTGGAGGAAACCTCCAGAACGCACGTCGCTGCCCAACAGCTAGGTTTCAGAGATAATCTATCTTATAAATAATTACGTCTACCCACTTACTGAATAAATACTCCCATCTGTCGAAACTTATCATATCTGAGCGATCTTAGCTCGGCTGATGGTAGTACTCGTAACTGATGCAGATTTTTGAGGATGGCATCTTTGAGTACCGCCGCCGCGCGAACGGAGTCCGCATGTGCCCCACCGAGCGGTTCTGGTAAAATCTGGTCGAGAATGCCTAAGTTTTTCAAATCCTTAGAGGTAATTTTCAGAACTTCAGCCGCTTGGGGTGCTTTCCCGGCATCCTTCCACAAAATTGAGGCACAAGCTTCGGGACTAGCTACATAGTACACCGCATGTTCAAACATCATCAACCGATCGCTGACCCCAATGCCCAAGGCTCCACCAGAGCCACCTTCACCGATTACCGTACAAATAATTGGTACATCCAACCGAAACATCTCCCGTAGATTATACGCGATCGCTTCACCCTGTCCTAACTCCTCTGCCTCCAAGCCCGCCCAAGCCCCCGGCGTATCGATAAACGTTAGAATTGGCATCCCAAATCGATTGGCATGTTCCATCAAGCGCATTGCCTTGCGATAGCCCCCAGGAGCCGCCATCCCAAAATTTCGCGCTACGTTATCTTTGGTATCCCGCCCCTTTTGGTGCCCTAGTAGCACCACGGGAATCCCGGCTAACTTGCCCACACCGCCGATCAACGCCGGATCGTCTTTACCGCGCCTGTCGCCATGTAACTCGATCCATTCATCACAAATTGCCTGAATATAGTCGAGCGTACTCGGACGACGCGGGTGACGAGCTAGTTGGAGCTGCTGAGCGGGAGTGAGGCTACTAAAAATTTCGTCGCGCAATTGCACGTATTTAGTCTCCAATTGTAAAATCTGACTGGAGATATCGACGCTACTTTCTTCAGCAAGTTCGCGAATGCGATCGATCCGTTGCTGTAAGTCGGCTAACGGTTTTTCAAATTCTAATAAAAAGGGCTTCTTTTCGTTGGGAGCAGCCATGACTGGGAGTTGGGAGTTAGGAGTTGGGAGTTGGGAGCTGGGAGTAAAAAAATGTAGGGTGGGCACTGCCCACCATAGGCTTCAGCCAAAGCCATCATCAATCGAGTATATCCACGAACGCTCTACTTACCTGCATGATGCGCCAATTACCATTGCGGCGGGACTAACCCCCGACAAACGATAATAGCGGTCGAAAACCGTGCTTGAGTGAGGCTTGACCGATTTGTTCCATTTTCTCGATCGTAATCTGATTGCGTCCCCAGGAGAAACTCGTGTGCAGTTTCTCAAACTCCAATAACATCGCTTCGGCAAAACACGCAAAGAGCTGGCGAGCGGGAGCATCCATATTGACGATGTTCATGATTTTCCAGTCGATGTCGAGAGAATGCTCGACAATCCCCCCATTCATCACATGGATACCGGGAGCCTGAATCTTAGTGCCCAAATTTTTGGGATAACCACCGTCAATCAATAGACAGGGCTGCTTGAGAGTAGTCGCATCGATTTCGACCCCTTTTGGCATACTAGCCACCCAGACGATGATATCAGCTTGGGGCAAAGCAGCCTCTAACTCGACAATTTTGCCACGTCCCAGCTCAGCTTGGAGGTTTTGCAGGCGTTCCTGGTTGCGAGCTACTAATAGCAGATCGGCAATATTGGTGCGCTTGTCAATCCAGCGACATACGGCACTGCCGATATCACCTGTCGCCCCCACGACTGCGACTGTCGCTTTGCTCAGTTCGATCCCTAGTTTGACCGCACCCTGCTCGACCTGCCGTGCGATAATATATGCAGTATGTGTGTTACCAGTCGTAAATCTGTCAAAATCTAATTCGACATTCCGGACTTGTTTATTCTGGTAAAGACCGAATTCTTCAAAAATAATCGAGGAAAATCCACCGAGAGCAGTAATCTGAATTCCCTGTTTTTGGGCGTGAGCCATAGCATTGAGGATTTTGCGAATCGCTGCTTTGATGCGTCTAGTTGCTAGCATTTCCGGCAGAAAACAAGATTCGATGTAATAGCCTTCAATCTGTTGCCCGGTAATACTTGTGACCGTAATCCGATCTACTGTTTGTGGTGGGGCACTGCACCAAAAATCCAGCCCTTGATCTGCATATTCTGGAAAGCCTAAGTCTTTAGCGACGGCTTGGGCATGTTCTAAGCTGGTAAGGTGACCGATAAGACCAAACATGAAGATTTTACGAGTTGTGCCTGTTGAGCAGAAGTGGTGAGCGATATATAACGGCTAGATCTAAATGGCTCTTTCTACACAATAGTACAAAATAGGGCCTAGGGATCGCTTATTGAGGTAAGTTGCTCATTAGCCCGCTAATTTAGGGTAAGAGGTAAGAGGTAATGGGTAAGAGGTAAAAGGTAATAGGTAAGAAATTAATAATCTCCCCGTTTTCAATTAGACTTCGCTCAGTACAAGCTAGTTCCCCACTTCCCCCCGTCTCCCCGTCTCCCCGTCCCCCCGTCCCCCAGTCTCCCGCGTCCCCATGATTCGCCTCCGCCAACTCAACTGGACACCTTACTTATTCCTCGCGCCAGCATTGCTGCTGCTAGGGATAACAGTATTCTTGCCTGCCGTCCAGGCTTTTTATCTGAGCTTTACCAATTATGACCCGATCGCGGGTACGGCAAGCTGGCAAGGATGGACTAATTTCGATCGATTGGCCAAAGATGCGGTATTCTGGCAAACAATTAGGAATACATTGCTCTATCTCTGTGGTGTGGTGCCAATTTTGGTATTTGCCCCGCTGCTGCTGGCAATTTTAGTCAATCAAAAACTCAAAGGGATGAGCTTTTTTCGGGCGGCTTACTACGTCCCAGTTATCATTTCGATGGTGGTTGCGGGTATCGCTTGGAAGTTTATCTATGCTGAGAATGGTTTGCTCAATCAAATTTTAAAGGTCGTCGGTATTCCGGCAATTCCGTGGCTGACTAGTCCGGCATTAGCGTTATTTAGCGTGATGCTGGTAACGATTTGGAAGGGATTGGGTTACTACATGACGATTTATTTGGCGGGATTGCAATCGATTCCAGCGGATTTATATGAAGCGGCGGCGATCGATGGATCGGATCGTTATACTAAGCATTGGGATATTACTATTCCCCTGATGCGTCCTTATCTGTTGCTGGTTGCGGTTATTTCCGCGATCGCGGCCACCAAAATCTTTGAAGAAGTCTATGT
>NZ_JANMZA010000130.1:0-2760 GCF_031382685.1 Chamaesiphon sp. OTE_8_metabat_110
GTAATGAGATCCTCGATGAAGAATTACTAGATCCCAACGGACCGGTAACTCATCCACCCAGCAAATCCGAACCACCGCGCAAACGTCGCGAATCTGTGCCGATGAACCTCAGCCAGATGCCCAAACCGCGCGAGTTAAAGAAATATCTCGACGAACATGTGATCGGTCAAGACGAAGCCAAAAAAGTCCTCTCTGTCTCCGTCTACAACCATTACAAACGGCTTAGTTACGCCCAAGCCAAAAGTGCTAATCCGACCCCCCAGCAACCGCCCACAGGGGTAAATGGCATCCACAAAGCGAACGCCATCGATGATGGAGTCGAACTCCAAAAGTCCAATATCTTGCTAGTTGGTCCCACTGGTTGTGGGAAAACAATGCTCGCCCAAACCCTAGCCAAAGTGCTAGACGTGCCCTTTGCGGTCGCTGATGCCACTACCCTTACCGAAGCTGGCTATGTCGGCGAAGATGTCGAAAACATCCTCCTCAGACTGCTCCAAGTTGCCGACATGGATGTCGAAGAAGCCCAGCGCGGCATCATCTACATCGATGAAATCGACAAAATTGCCCGCAAGAGTGAAAATCCCTCAATTACCCGCGATGTCTCCGGGGAAGGCGTACAGCAAGCACTCCTAAAAATGCTCGAAGGGACGATCGCCAGCGTACCACCCCAAGGTGGTAGAAAGCACCCCTACCAAGACTGTATCCAGATTGATACCAGCAACATCATGTTTATCTGTGGTGGGGCATTTGTCGGACTTGAAAAAACGATCGAGCAGCGACTAGGTAAAAAGTCGATGGGCTTTATCCAGCAAGGTGAGACTATTAACCGCGAACAACGGGCAGCGGATATGATGAAGTACCTAGAGCCAGAAGACTTAGTTAAATACGGCCTAATCCCCGAATTTATCGGCCGGGTTCCCGTGATTGCCACCCTCAAACCCTTAGATGAAAATGCCCTAGTTTCGATTCTGACCGAGCCGCGTAGTGCCTTGGTCAAACAGTACGAGAAACTGCTCCACATGGACAATGTTGCCCTCGAATTCGACCCCGATGCCATTCGCGCAATTGCCAAAGAAGCCCACCGCCGTAAAACCGGAGCTAGAGCCTTGCGTGGCATTGTCGAGGAACTGATGCTCGATGTGATGTATGAGTTACCCTCGCGCAAAGATCTCACCCGCTGTAAGATTACCCGCGAAATGGTGGAAAAAAGATCGACCGCTGAATTGTTAATTCATCCCACATCCGTACCCAAGCCCGAATCAGCATAGCTATCGGATTTAAGCCCGTTGGCGTAGCCGCGCCGAGAGGTAATCGAGATCGAGCGGATCTCTACGCCAAATATCTTAGAGAACTTATCCACTAAGCTCGATCGTCGATTGGTATAATTACAGACAGAGCGTGTACTTTATCCCCACTCTGAGAATCGCCTGCAAGTATCGTCTAAAGCTGAACTTCAATACATAAATCCTGTTTGATGTCAAGCCATAGAAGAGCGAATCTAGTAATAAGTTCCATCAAATGGCTGATGTACAAAGTGGGAAAAGCAAGATATCTTTAATATATAGATTCCAACCGCTAGACTAAAGTATTTTAAGTTTAGCAACGCGAATTTTAATAATTCTTTTTTAGTAGTGCTGACCTAACTGTAAATTCACCATTACTAAGGGAAATCGGGGTTTAAGCTTTCAAGGCTGGTAACATTGTTACCAGCCGTTTTTGTTTGAGGATATATTAGCGATCGAATTTATCGCCCATCTCAATTTAGCCGATCGAGCGCGTGGATTGGCAGCCAATTCAACATCAGTGGCGATAATCGGCTTTTTGGTTAAAACTTTTAACCCCTCATTTTCGCGGAGCGTATGTTTGACAATCCGATCTTCGAGACTGTGAAAGCTAATCAGCCCAATCTTACCACCAGGCTCCAGCCAAGTTGGGGCAACTGCCAAAAATTTTTCGAGCGAACTTAACTCCTGATTGACAGCAATTCTTAGAGCCTGAAACGTGCGGGTAGCCGGATGAATTCGCCCATACCGATAAGACTTGGGAACGGCACCTCCGATCGTATAAGCTAACTGTGTTGTGGTCGTATACGGTCGTCCGGCGACGATATCGCGGGCAATTTGCCGAGATAGGCGTTCTTCCCCATAAGTAAAAATAATCCGCGCCAACTCAACTTCCGACGTATGATTGACCAAATCTGCTGCGGTACTACCTTGAGATCGATCCATCCGCATATCTAGCGGTGCTTCATTCCGAAAACTAAAGCCACGCTCGGCTAAGTCTAATTGCACCGAACTCACACCCAAATCGGCAATAATACCATCAAATTTTTGGTTTGCAGGTTGGTAGTCAGCATAATTGCCATGCCAAAATTGGACGCGTTCGCCATAGGGTGCGAGCCTCAACTTGGCTGCATCTAAAGCCTGCAAATCTCGATCTAGTGCGACTAGATTTACGTCTGGCGCAGCTTGTAAAATTAGTTCGCTATGTCCGCCACCGCCGACGGTAGCATCCAAATACCAACCACCTGCAACGACATCCAATCCCGCGATTATTTCTTGGCTTAAAACTGGAATGTGTACGAATTCGGGATCCATGTTGGGAGATGGGAGATGGGAGATGGGAGAATATACTGTCCGAACTATGATTTATGTGATTGATAGATGGACTTTGATTGTCGGATAGCAGTGCATCAAAGTCCATCAGTCAATCATTTTAATCATAGTTCAGACAATATTAGGAGAGAATTCAAGGAGTGTG
>NZ_JANMZA010000580.1:0-10668 GCF_031382685.1 Chamaesiphon sp. OTE_8_metabat_110
GGAGATGGGGGATGGGGGACGGGGAGACGGGGGGACTGGGGGACTGGGAGACTAGGAGACTAGGAGACTAGGTGGCTGGGTGATTATTTCGACTCTATCCACTATCCACTATCCACTATTCACTATCAACTATCCACTCGAACCTAAAGCCTAAAGCCTAAAATCTAAGACGAAGTGTGATAAGATCGTAGGTTTGTGGCACCATCTCAAATATAGCTCAGAAAGCTTAATACATAAAATCAATATGGCAAAGCGCGTACAGTTAGTTTTAACCCAAGACGTCCGTAAACTGGGCAAAAATGGCGACTTAGTAGAAGTAGCACCCGGTTATGCTCGTAACTATCTCCTTCCTCAGAAGATTGCTACCAATGTAACTCCAGGCATCCTCAAGCAAGCTGAAAAGCGGCGCGAAATCGAGCGGCTGCGGTTATTGGCACTCAAAGAAGTAGCTCTGACTCAAAAAGCAGCGATCGAAAAAACTGGTAAATTCTCCATTGCTAAGCAAGTTGGTGAAAACGATGCCATTTTTGGTACGGTGACAACGGCAGAAGTTGCTGACATCATCAAATCCATCACTACGCAAGAAGTTGATAAACGTGATATCACCATGCCTGATGTAGCTAAAATCGGTACCTATAGAGCCGAACTCAAGCTTCATCCCGAAGTTATCGTTACCGTTGAAATCGAAGTCGTCTCTAAGTAATTTTAACGTTATCTTATCGATCGACTCAGGCTGCACCCGCAGCCTATTTTTGTATCTAGACTAATTTTTTAGTATAATAGTACTGCAATTTGTTGGTAGCATCATTCCCTACCCTCTATTCCCTGTCTTGAAAAGGTGCTCTACTTGGGGAAACCCCAAGACCGCACTTTTCGCTAATCCCTATTCCCTAATCCCTTCTATGGATACACCCAACTTTCGATCGACAAATCTGATTCCACCGCAGAATATTGAAGTTGAGGAGGCGATCTTAGGTGGTATCTTACTCGATCCAGAAGCGATCGGACGCGTCGCTGAAAAACTCGTTCCAGAAGCTTTTTATATCCCCACCCACATCGATATTTATCAAGCAGCTTTGGCGCTCAATAGTCAGGGTAAGCCGACAGATTTGCTCACGCTTACCGATTGGTTGATCGACCAAAACCAGCTTGAAAAAATCGGCGGACAGGCTAAACTAATTCAATTATTAGAGCGAACGGTTAGTGCGGTGAATATTGATTCGCTCGCCGTATTGGTGATGGATAAATATATCCGGCGCGAATTGATTAAAGCCGGGACAGAAGTCACGCAGTTGGGCTTTGCAACCGAGCGACCATTAGAAACCGTCCTCGATGAGTCCGAGCAACAAATTCTCAATTTGACGCAGGCTAGACCCAAGCAAGGGCTAACACCGATCAAAGAAATCGTCGCGACAACCTATCAAGATATCCAAGATCGTCATGACAAACTTATCCCGCCAGGATTGACAAGTGATTTTAGCGATCTCGATGGCATGACTGGTGGATTTCAGCGATCGGATCTGATTATTATTGCGGGTCGTCCGTCAATGGGAAAATGTCTCGCTTATGATTCCGAAATTGTATTAGCAGACGGTTCGATTAAAACTATTCAAGAGCTATATCATCAGCAACAAGCAGAAATATTAACTCTAAATGATAACTGGAAATTTAGTCTTACTAAGCCATCAGCGTATGTAGATGATGGCATCAAACCAGTATTTAAAGTTACGACTCGATTGGGTAGATCGATCGAAACCACTCTGACTCATCCATTCTTAACATTAGACGGCTGGCAAAAGCTTGCCGAAATTGAGGTAGGGGATCGGATTGGGATTCCTATTTCTTTACCAGTGTTCGGATCTGAAATATCAGCAGATTGCCAATTACTCGACTGGAGCAAACAAGTAGAGATGTGGGGTAGCTGTTCTGTTCAGACAATTATACCTGCTTATATATTCAAGCTAATCAGACCTCAAGTCGTGCTGTTTTTACGCTGCTTGTTTGCTACTAATACTTATTTAAGCGTATTAAATGATACACCTCATATTGTTTATCGAGGAGAGAGCGTAAAAATACTTAGACAGATTCAGCACTTGTTACTAAGATTTAGAATTATTAGCTCGATAGAATTTAATGTCACGAATAATATAAATCCAGAATGGAAGTTGAGCATTATAGAAAGTCGCTCGATTGCAAGTTTTATTAATGAAATTGGAATATTAGGTGAAGAGGACGAGCTTGAAAAATTATCATTATTAATTTCAGAGGATGATAAAAATAGAGAAGATCTAAGACAGGTATACTGGGATGAAATTGTTTCGATTGAATATACTGGCGAAAAACAAGTTTACGATCTAACAATTCCTGATACTCATAATTTCGTTGCCAACGATATCTGCGTTCATAATACGGCTATCAGTTTGAACATTGCCTACAATATGGCAAGACTGCATAAGCTTCCAGTATTAGTGTTTAGTTTAGAAATGTCTAAAGATCAATTGGTACAAAGATTGATTGCTAGTGAAGCTGGTGTCGATAGTAATCGCCTACGTGCGGGGCGAATTAGTCCGAATGAATGGGACTCGGTATATAAGGCAGTAGATCGGATATCTGAGCTACCAATTTTTATCGATGACAATGCCAGCATGATGCTGATGGAGATGCGGAGCCAAGCACGGAAATTGCAAGCCGAGCATGGAGGCACCTTGGGATTAATCATGATCGATTATTTGCAACTGATGGAAGGTAGCAGCGAAAATCGCGTTCAAGAAATTTCAAAAATCACTCGTGGTTTAAAAGGATTAGCCCGAGAATTGCAAGTACCATTGATTGCTTTGTCGCAATTAAGTCGGGGGGTGGAAGCTAGAAATAATAAGCGGCCAATGATGTCAGATTTGAGAGAAAGTGGATCGATCGAACAAGACGCAGATTTGATTATTATGCTCTATCGTGATGCTTATTATAATCCCGATACGCCCGATCGAGACATTACCGAACTAATTATCACCAAACATCGTAATGGTCCGACAGGTGTAGTCAAGCTAGTCTTCGATCCAGCTTTAACTAAGTTTAAAAATTTGGCTCGTCCAATGAATTAGAATTACACTCACAGTGACTTCATAATTGTAATTGTTAGATGTTGATTTTCAATAACAGGTATGCTTGCTATACAATTGGATTGTTTCTAATAGAGGTATTTATCGCTATTTTTATCGACGATCGTTTTATCCGACCTTTTATCGGCGATGTGTTGGTAGTTATTCTGATTTATTGCTTGGTGAGAACTTTCTGGAAGATTCGATATCATACCGCTGCGTTATTAGTTTTATTATTTGCTTGGACGATCGAGCTTTTACAATATTTTAATTTGGTCGCTGTTTTAGGATTGCAAAAATATAAGGTCATCGCGATCGCGATCGGTAGTACATTCGATTGGAAAGATATTATCGCTTATGTACTGGGAGCGACGATCGTAGTTATGCTCGAATCTAGACAGCATCAAAACTGAGGCAAGCAAGTTTAGAGATCGACTAAATACAATTTCTCCAATCAGCATACCGATCGATCTCGATTCTGCAAACTAGCAAACTAATCTGGCTGATAATATGATGAGCAAATTATTAACTATACGCGGTAAAAGTTTTGAGTGGGGGAGTCGCACCTATATGATGGGCGTGTTGAATGTGACTCCCGATAGTTTTAGCGATGGGGGGCGATTTGCAACGGTGGATGCGGCGATCGCGCAAGCAGTCCAGATGGTAATCTCAGGTGTGGATATTATCGATATCGGCGGGGAGTCTACCAAACCAGGGGCGACACCTGTCGATGAAATAACAGAATTGGCGCGGGTGATTCCGGTAATCGAGCGGATTCGCCAGCATCCCGATATTCAGCATATCCCCATTTCGATCGATACCACCAAAGCCACCGTCGCGCGAGCGGCAATCCAAGCTGGTGCGGATATTGTCAATGATATTTCTGGCGGACAATTTGACGAAAAAATGTTCGAGACAGTCGCGCAGCTTGGGGTACCTTATATCTTAATGCACATGCGCGGTACGCCTGCGACGATGACGCAGATGACCGATTATGATGATGTCATAAGTGAGATTTTAGCCTTCTTCGAGCGCCAAATCGATCGCGCGATCGCGGCGGGAATCGATCGTGACCGGGTAATGCTCGATCCGGGGATTGGTTTTGCCAAGCAGTATTATCAGAGTATCGAAATAATTCGCCAGCTTGACAGGTTCCAAATCCTAGATTTGCCCCTATTGGTCGGTGTATCGCGTAAAAGCTTCATCGGTAAGATTTTGAACCAACCCGACCCCGAACGGCGCTTGTGGGGCACCGCAGCCGCCTGTTGTGCGGCAATTGCCAGGGGTGCAGATATCCTCCGCGTTCATGATGTGGCGGAAATGTTCGATGTCAGTCGAGTTGCAGATGTGATGTTTAGAGATCGGGAGCTAGCTGAGATCGGTGCAAGCACTTGACAGAAAATAATGAGAAAATAGAAAAGGGTTTAAAATATCGATTACTATGACCAACTCACCGGAATCAAACCGACCAGATCGGGATCTCAGGCAGAGAGTCCGTGAAATGGATTGGCGAATCCAACGTCTAGAAGCGACTCAGATGCCAGCCAGAAGTATCGATGAAAATTTTCAGCAGGTGTACGAAGAGCTAGACGAACTTCAAGATAAATCCGATGCGACGCGAGCGGATATTTCTTCAATGAAGGGAGATATTGCTAGACTCGAAGGAAAAATAGACATTATTTTGCAACATATTACGGGTTTGGGAAACTAATTTCTCGATTACCGCTCGGTGGGGCTTTTGCTAAGGCAGACGCTACGCGAACTCCAATGATAGTTCGATGAAATTTTACTCTAAAAACAACAGCTAATCGATCGATCGATTGCCAAGTAGTAACAAATAAAAGTGCAGATTACCTCATCTCTCGACAATTTATTGACTCCCACAGCGATTGCGCTAGGTAACTTTGACGGGATTCATCGGGGTCACTTGGAGGTGATTAGACCTGTTTTAGCTAGCGACAATCCCGCTCTTTACAAAACGGTAGTAACATTTGCGCCGCATCCCCAGCAATATTTTACCGGACAACCGCGACAACTCCTGACGCCACATCACGAACGCGCCATCATTTTAGAACGGTTGGGCATCCAGCAACTGATTTTATTGCCATTCGATCGAGAGCTGGTAAAATTGTCGCCACAAGAATTTATCGATCGAATTTTGGCTTGTCAAATTCAGGCTAAATTTATTAGCGTGGGTGAGGACTTTCGATTTGGCAATCAACGTGCGGGTGCAGCCACAGATCTCGTCGAGCTAACGGCTCAGATTGGTATCCAGACTAAAATTGCGCCCTTAGAAACCGATGGCGATAGCCGAATTAGTAGCTCGCGGATTCGAGCGGCATTATTGGCTGCGGATTTAAAATTGACACAAGTTTTATTAGGTCGCTATTATTCGATCGTGGGTACGGTAGTTGGCGGACAATCGATCGGCAGATCGATCGGATTTCCGACAGCGAATCTTCAATACCCTGCCGAAAAATTTCTGCCGCGTCAGGGTGTCTACTGCGTTCGCGTCGATACCGATACGCAGACGCAATTGCCCGCCGTGATGAATATCGGCAAACGTCCGACGGTTAATGGTGTGAATACCACAGTGGAAGTGCATTTGCTCGATTGGGATGGCGATTTGTACGATCGAGAAATCATCGTTTATCTACATCACTTCTTGAGAACCGAACAAAAGTTCGCCGATTTGACTGCCCTCACCAATCAAATTCAAGCTGATTGTAAGGCTGCGCGCGAGTTTTTTTCATCTTAGGTTAAGGTGTGAATTTAGGTACTCGATCGAATACCACGTATTTCCATTTGTTCCATAAAGAATTCTTCAAGCGATGCCCGTCCTTGTTTGAGCGATATTAATTCTGCTCCTAACAATCGCAAGGTAGACATAAACTCTTGAGGTTCGCCGTGAAGTTTGCCCTGCCAAATATCATCCTGATAAGCGATCTCGCTCATCCATCGATCGAGAATTTCTCGATTGCCGCCGCGCCCAGTCACATCATAATAGCGCCCAGAGTTCGGCTCTGCATCAACTGGATTTACCAATAAATCTGATAATGTACCGCAGCAAATTAATTCACCCCGCGCCAAGATGCCCACGCGACTACAAATCTGCTCGACTTCTGCTAAAACGTGACTATTAAAGAAGACAGTTTTACCCGCGTCGCCTAATGAGACGATAATGTCCCGCATCTGTTTGATCCCTAATGGATCGAGTCCAGACATCGGTTCGTCGAGGAAAATAAGTTCGGGATCGTTAATTAGTGCTTGCGCCATCCCTACCCGCTGCACCATCCCCTTAGAATACTGCCGAAGTTGCTTTTTCTTAGCAGCAGATTGTGCCAATCCAACTAATTCGAGTAGTGCTGGAATCCGTTTTTTTTGAACAGAGTAGGGAATTTCAAATAATCCTGCCGTGTACTCTAATAATTCCCAACCAGTTAGAAAATCATAAAAATAAGGATTTTCAGGTAGATAACCAATTTTTTGTTTGACCGATCGATCTCCCAATGGCTTGCCGAGTAATAGTCCTTTGCCGCTAGTCGATTTGACAATTCCTAATAATGTTTTGAGCAGTGTCGTTTTGCCAGCACCATTCAATCCTAATAGCCCAAAAGTTTCACCTTGTTCGACTTGCAGCGTACATTCTTTTAATGATTCAACCTGACGATTGAGCCAAAAGCCAGTCCGGTATACTTTGCGTAACTGATAAGTCTCGATCGCGAGTTCCACTTCATAAGTGGGAGTCGATTGACTCAACGTTTCAGTAGTAATCATAGCTTTAGAAAATCGGGGGTAGAGAATTTAGCAATCGGACGACCGCCAAATACCGCGATCGTCCGATTGCTTCTCTACTTTAGCCTGTCCCCTACCCTTTGAAAATACTTAGCAGCCAGATCGCTAAGCGTGCGGCTAGACGCCTAATCCTGCTTTGATTTTAACTAAAGCTGATGCCTCGGCTGTGCTGATTTTGGGATCTCCCGAACCAAACAAGCCACTGCCCGCTGCTTTCGCGACTGCTTCGGCGCAGGCGTAGACAAATTGTTTGAACTCAGCGATTTCCGCTGGGGTGGCTTTGGTGCCGATTGTAGCTACCGCTCGATCGACATATTCAAGCGCCCGATCTACCACCGCGCCAGACTTGACATCTTCGGGCTGAATGTCTGGCTTCTTGGGCTTAATTTGACCGCTCCCGAGTACCGCATCTGAAAAAGCAGCTTGGACGATCGAGTTGCCCGGATATTTTTTGGCAGCACCTGTTAATTGTTGTGATAGTACCACAGCCTCGATCGCGCTGGAGACAATCCCGAGATCTACGACAGCTACAGCCATACCGATCGTCATTGGTGCTTGGACGATCGTATTGAGTTCTTCCGAAGTATATGCAGACATCGCTTAGTTACTCGCACTAGATAGGACTACACTCATATTAGCAGTTTCAATATTATCGGTTCGATCGACACTCAAATCGGCTAGTGATAGAATCGATCGGGATGGCTCAACTGGTTAGCTAAAATTGCTTGCAGATTTCCTACAACTAAGTGGGTAAATGCAATTATTTATAAGATATATTATGTCTGAAACCTATCTGGTGGGCGGTGCCCACCCTACACGATATCTTATACTTAATTACGCCTAGCTACTTAATTACTCAATTTCTCACAGCTTAAACGATCGATGACCCCAATTTTGCCCCCATGGATCGTCCTCGATCCACATCTGACACAATGGCTCCAAGAAGATATCGGTCGCTCAGATCGCAGTACCCAGGGCTTACCGAATGTAGAGCGAATTGCAACAGCGACCTGGATTGCTAAGGAAACTGGGGTAGTTGCCGCTCTACCAGTTGCCAAACGCATATTTGAACTTTTGAATCCTCAAGCCAAATATGAGCCGCTAGTTGCCGAGGGAGCGGCTTGTGGATCGGGGGAATCGATCGCTACAATTACTGCAGATTTAGCCACATTACTCATGGGCGAACGGACAGCCTTAAATCTAGCAATGCGCTTGAGCGGGATTGCTACGGCGACTAATAAATATGTCGAATGTATCGCCGATCTACCAGCACAATTAGTCGATACCCGCAAAACTACCCCTGGTTTGCGCTTACTAGAAAAATATGCGACTACCGTCGGTGGGGGTGTCAATCACCGGATGGGATTAGATGATGCGGTGATGATTAAGGACAATCATATTGCCGCTGCGGGTGGAATTACCGCCGCGATCTTGGGGATTCGTCAAGCGATGCCTTATCCACTGACGATCGAAGTTGAAACCGAATCATTAGTCCAAGTGCAAGAGGCGATCGACTGTGATGCTGATATTATCATGCTCGATAATATGCCCCCAGATTTGATGCGCCAAGCAGTTACAGTTATTCGCGCTGCAAACAATCGCATCAAAATTGAAGCATCGGGGAATATTACCCTAACTACAATTCGTCAAGTTGCCGCAACTGGGGTCGATTATATCTCCACCAGCGCACCGATTACCCGATCGCCTTGGCTAGATCTAAGTATGCGGATTAAAGCAATTTAATTACAATAGAACTAAATTAAATTCTGAGTGATTTTCCATGAGCAAGACCGTATTTATTACTGGAGCATCTACTGGGATTGGGCGAGCTACCGCGCAACTATTTCAACAGCAAGGCTGGAACGTGGCTGCGACCATGCGTACTCCCGAAAAATCGCCCGAACTTGCCAATCTCCCGAATGTACTGTGCTTGCCATTGGATGTTACTAAAGTAGAGACGATTCATGCGGCGATCGATAAGGCGATCGCTCATTTTGGGGCGATCGATGTCGTTGTTAATAATGCTGGTTATGCGCTGATCGGGGCTTTTGAGGCTTGTGAGATGGCCGATATTCGCGGTCAGTTTGAAACCAACGTTTTTGGACTGATGGAAGTCACGCGGGCGATTTTGCCGCACTTTCGGCAACGCCAGCAAGGTGTAGTCGTAAATGTCGCCTCGATCGGCGGACGGATGACTTTCCCGATTTATAGTCCTTATCACGCTACAAAATGGGCTGTCGATGGCTTTTCCGAATCACTCCAATACGAATTGCGCCAGTTTAATATCAAAGTCAAAATTATCGAACCCGGTGCGATTAAAACAGATTTTTATAGTCGATCGATTAATGTCGCCAGAAAAGCTGGGTTGACTGCCTATGATGAGTATATCGATCGGACGTTGCCCAAAATGGATAAAGCTGGTGCCAATGGTTCGCCGCCAGAAATAACTGCCGAGGCAATCTACAAAGCTGCAACCGATGGTAGTTGGCAGTTGCGCTATCCGGCTGGAGGTAACGCAACTTTCTTACTAGGTTTGCGGAAGTTGCTCCCAGACGCCTGGTTTATCGGGCTGATGCGGAAGGGGATCGAGGGTTAGATCGATGGCACGATCGCGGCTGGCAAGCCGATAAGGCATCTGCCAAATAGGTACTGTCGCACCAAGTTTGTAAGTGTAATAGTGCGGGGTAGAGGCGATCGTCAGCCATGGCTTCCGCCGCCTGAATTGCGAATGTATCGACATCATCAGACATCAGTTGCGCTATCAGTCTAGGTAAAATCCGATCGTCTTGGCGATTTGCTAACCCTGCCAATGCCTCGTCATAAATTTCGGCAGTTTCTTCATCTTGGCTATCCTCTAACAAGAACCGCTGATACAATGCCTCTCGAATCGCTGGTGTATCCACCTCGATTAACGTCCCCAATCCAAAAGTCGCCCAATTGCGGACTTCTGGGCACACATCTGTAGATAATTTAATCAAACCCAAAATAGCACGTTCGTCATCGCGTCCGCTCAGTCCACTCACCACGCCATAGCGTACCTCCCAATCGGGGTGCAGGCAAAATTTTAATTGTGGCTCGATCGATCGCGGATCTTTTAAATGCCCAAGCGCAATACAAATATCTCGTAATATGAGTGGGTCGAATTCCTGCTCTAATAATTCGACTAGTCTCGTAACGCATTCGTCAGGAAAAGTTCGTGCTGGAATGCCTAGCTGTCCCAAAATATCGATACCTAGAGATCTTTCCTCGATCGATGAACTTCTTGTCAATGCTAACGATCGATCTAGCACCTCTCGATTTCCGCGCCGTTGGAGCAAGCCCACAAAATGCCATCGCTCGTTCGCGTCATCTTCATCTTCTTCAGGTGCTGCGATGGCAAGCTGAATTAATTCGGCAGTAGATCTTGAGTCAGTGCCGATCTCTAGCATCTTTCTAATGTTGTCCAAATATTCTCTCCTTGCAGCCGTCTCGATCTGCATCAATAGATTGTTACTTTCCAATTTAGCCTGATGTGGTGATGTATCGTGCGATTAGGTAGCAAACGCACATAAGCAAAACCTATTACACCTATCAGTTCTGCAAAACTGAGAAACGTTTACAAACGTTAACAATCGAGTTAGATTAGATTCATACATAAAAAACATTCCGTTCCACCAGGAACAAACAGCAATCATACAATGACCACAACCTTACAACGCACCCAGAGCGCCAACGTCTGGGAACGCTTCTGTAGCTGGATCGCCTCCACAGAAAATCGCATCTACATCGGCTGGTTCGG
>NZ_JANMZA010000269.1:0-5414 GCF_031382685.1 Chamaesiphon sp. OTE_8_metabat_110
CGGATAAGAGAATAATTGCGGTATCGCGCCCTAGTTTTTCGATCGTCGTTGCGACAACAGGATTGAGGGCATCTTCATTCACCCGATCCCAAGCAAATGGCGATCGAGTAAGATTGATTGCTAAGGTACCATCGATATCTACTAAATAGCAGTTTGGTAGCTGTGGATCGTTGCTGTGCGCTGGCTCTGGTCGATATAAGTAATCATAATACATCTGCTCGATCGCCTGTTGACCGACCGAATTCGATCGTAACAAATCGCGCCGGATACATTCAGTTAAGGATACATCAGTAAAGTCACGAATGCTCAATTCGGCTTGATATTTGGTCGCTAATTCAGTTGCTCGTCGTAAATGAACTGGGTTGAGATTGGTATCCGACCAAATCACCGAGTAACCTTGCTCGAAATAATATTCTGTCAGTAAATCGCGGACTTTAATAATCCGTTTTTCACGTTTATTGGTACCGCTCAGTTGCAGTCTGAGGTCGTCTTTACAGAGATTGGCAGTCTCAGGATACTTTTGGATATACTCTTTTGCCCAAGTTGTTTTACCACTTGCTGGCAAGCCTTTGGTGAGGATTAGTTTGAGGGACATGGTTTAGGTGTTAGGTGTTAGGTTTTAGGGTAAGAGGTAAGAGGTAAGAGGTAAGAGGTAAGAGGTAAGAGGTAAAACGTAAAAGGTAGAACAACAAAACGAGGACGCTTGCGTCCTGCTTAAAGCCTAAAGCCTAAAGCCCAAAGCCTATCCCCTATCCCCTATTCCCTATCCCCTCCCTGAAACGGCAGCTCAAAGCCAGGTTTGATGAGTTTCCAAATGACTTGAGTGTAGTCTCTACCATCGAGCATGAGAAACAAGACACCTGGATATTTTTGGGTTTGAAAATACATCGCGGTTTGGCGGCGATCGCCTAAATCCTTGAAGGCTTGTTGGCACTCGGTTTCAATCTCTCGGTATTGAGTTTCTAGCGATCTCTTGGTATCTTTGACCCAGTTATAAAACTCATCGGGAACAGAGTCAAGAAATTGCGCTAGGCTCTGATTTTGGCTCAGACATTCCCAAATATCTTTAGCTTGAACTCTGGTAATAATCCGGTGCAAGCGGACATAATCGGCGAGTTTGTATTTGAGCCGAAAGCCATTCGACCATTTGAGGATAAATCCTTCATGATTGGATAGCTCGGCTTGGGTTTGCTCGTTGGCGGAGCCTCTCCCGTGGAGAATCGAGTGCAGCCATTCGGGTAAGGTAGTAGCTGGGTAAGTCTGCGCTCGATCGATCCAATCTACCTGTGTGTGGTCTAATTCTGCGCCTGTATCCGTATTTACCGCAGCTAATAGTACCAATCGTTGCGAGCTACCGTAGTCAACGACAATTCGATTGCTGGGATAGATAATTTCAAATAAGTAGGTATAAGCCGGATCGAGCTTATCGAGATTGTCGCGATAATTGGCAAGCAAAGTCCGTGCCATATTAGACTGCTCCGAGGCAAAGCTGCCCCGTGAAGCTACTTCCCACTGTCCTTTGTAGTGAAACAGAATAATTAGCGATCCATCGAGCTTCTCGTAGATCTGGGGTACTCCATCAGGGAGCGTACCTTGATATTCGCTTAGATTAAAAAATTTCGGTAATGGTCTGGCAATAGGTCGATAATTATCGTCTAGCACCAATCCCCGACAGTGGAGTGTCGCATCGATCCAGTACCGATCGTACTGCGCCTTGGCGGTATAGTTATAAATCGTCAGCGGCAAGCTCGGGTGAGTTTGGCTGGTAATATAACCCTGGGTGATGAGTGAGGGCAATGTCTGAGGGTCAAATGGTAAATCGGTCATTCGATCGGTAATAGCTGATGTAAATCTAAGTTACCCGATCGAGCTTCCCTGGAGCCACTGCTGACTCTAATCGCTCAAACTCTTTTCCTAACTGGAACACAAGTAAGATCGATCGTTTCACCCCAGGGATACCCCGAACTATCCCTAATTCCCGACCCTCTACTCTCTACCTCGGTACGGGAACTCGATCGACTAATCCCGCGATGACGGTATCTATTTCCAAACCGTCTAATTGAGCCTCTGGGCGCAATACTAGCCGATGGCGGAGTAAGGGAAGGGCGACTTGCTTAAAATCATCGGGAATCACCATCTGACGACGATCGAGCCATGCTGCGGATTTGCTAGCGTGTAACCAGGCAATTGCCGCACGGGGTGAGGCTCCCAGGCTCAGATCGGGGTGCTGGCGGGTTTGTTGGACTAGGGCGAGCAGATAATCGATCGCATTGTCGTTGACAGTGACTTGCTGTACTGCGCGGCGAGCTGCTAGACAATGTGCTATTGTTGCCACTGGTTTGAGCGGTTGAAGGTTGCTTCTGGCTCCTGGTGTAGACATCCGTGCGGTGGCTAGCAGTTCGCGCTCTGCGTCTGCGGGTGGATAATCGACAATTAATTTAAATAAAAATCGATCGAGTTGCGCTTCGGGGAGTGGGTATGTCCCTTCAAATTCGAGGGAGTTTTGAGTCGCGATCGTCCAAAATAGATCTGATAGTGGCAGTGTGTCGCCGTCTAGAGTGACTTGCCCTTCAGCCATTGCTTCGAGTAGTGCCGATTGGGTTTTGGGTGGCGTGCGGTTGATCTCATCTGCCAGCAAGATTTGAGTAAATACTGGCCCTTTTTTGAGGATAAATTCTTGATTCTTGAGATCGAAAATATTCGTCCCCAAAATATCTGCGGGTAAGATATCTGGGGTGAGTTGAACGCGCCTAAAGTCAGCCTGAATTAGCTGCGATAACACCTTCGCCATCATCGTTTTCCCCGTCCCTGGCACCCCCTCTAAAATCACATGACCGCCAGTTAGCAAGGCAATCAGCAATTGATTAGTTGTCTGTTCTTGCCCGAAGACAACTTCTTGTAAAGTACTACTGAGTTGTTGAAATATTGCGTGAGTTTCAGTCATTAAAGTGGCAGGTGGGGGTTGAAAATTGGCGATAAAACCTAGAGCTTAGTCAATCGACTGTCGATCTGGCGAATTTTTTCCAGCCAAGTGGTTAATTGAGCGGGTGTCGGGCGACGTTCCGACATCAATTGTAGGACAAAGCGGAGATCGTCGGCTGGTAATTGGGTCTGATTTTCCCAAGCAGCGATCGCGATTTCGGTTTCTACCAATCTTTCTTTACCCAAACCGAGTCGTTGTTGCCAGGATAACTGTTTGGCTCTACCGATATTTTGCACGACGAATTCACTGCTATTGGCTTGGTAAAGTACGCCGCCTAGTGCCTGGATATACGCTTGGCTATTCTCGATTTCGATCGGCTTGGGGATTGTCACTTTTCCAAAGCGGCGATTTTGTTGCCAGATTAAGGCTAGCGTACCCAATGATAGATTGAGAAATGCGACTAGGAGCGGTGTGTTAGTTAGGTAATCGAGCAGATCGCCTTTATCCGACTCAGATCTCGATCCGTCTTCTTCATCATCGGAAGTGTCGTCTGGATCTGCCGATCCCTCGACAGATCCCCCTGGTTCACCATTACGCTGTTTGCGGTTTTTAGCGATGGCTGATGATTTGCGGCTGACATAACCATGAATATATTCATCTACCAATACTTGCTGGCGATCTTTGGTAACTATTTCAGCTAATAGCTCAAAATTCGGTCGCAGATCTTGATAGGTATTTGCCGCTAAATTAGGAGTAGTGGCAATAATAACTAATCCTTTATCTAGTTTAAATTGACGGACGACACTACCCGTGCGATCGCTCAAAATTGACTGAGGATCTAACTTTCGATCTTTACCAATTTTGACGATATCCGACCTAAATCTGCGCGTGGTTTCAATTTTGACATCTCCTTGCGGACTCTCTAGACTCGATCGAAAAGGGATATCTGTCGCGGGTGCGGTTACGCCCAAAATCGCTAGGGTATTGCCTTTGCTCACCCACTTTTGTTGTAAGTCTGTGAGTTCGAGTAGTGCTAATTGGTGATTGACTTGTAGCAGTGTCGTTCCTGTTTCATACCGATCGTCTTGAGTAAGTCGGGGAAAAGATCTTTGCCAACGGCGGATCTTAATGCCGCGATCGGACATCATTTGATACCAAGCACTATAGCCATTGGGGGCAATACTATAACTCGATCCAACTTGCCGGGGATCGCCACCCATTGCACTAATAAAAGTCACCAGCACGATCGCGAATACAGCAAAGAGTCCCAGGTGCCAATATTGCTTGAATAACTTGTTAAAATCTGTCATAAATAACTATCTAATGGTAATTAATTAGCCATCTAATTAACGATCGCGATCTGTAACTAAGTCGCCTAAATAGTTAACGAGAACAAGAGGTCTGCTTGGTGCGCTCGATCTGGAGGGAACCTCCAGGGCCATCCTAAAAACCCAATTATCTGCTTGGTGCGCTAAACCGTCGGGAAACCCGACGAGCGCGCATCCGCAATTATTAACTATTAATTATTAATTAATTTAAGGTGCTACTGTCAATCGCTCTTCAATTTGCCGATAAGCTTGTTGACAGCGATCGAAATCTGCGCTGGCAATTTGACGATTGCCAAAGTGCAGTTGTTCGTGGATCGATACTAGGATTTCGCCGACATTAGCGATCGGTATCGTACCTAATGCCTGAATATACTCGCGATCGGTACGACTGTCTTGGTGGGGAATGAGATTGGCATCATTTAAGCGTTGCAGCATTGCCAGATACAACCAGCGGCTGGCTTGGGTATAGTCGCCTGCACGCTGAAACTGCTGGGATTTTGCTAGCAACTCATTGACAGTAAATACCTGTACTGGCTTTACCACCTCAGAAGTGGTCTGCTTAGTCCGCACCACCCATTGTTGCAAATAGGGGTAGATAAAACGATAGCCAAACCAAAATACCAGTCCGGCTAAAGCCAACCACACTAAGTTTACGAGTAATGGCCATAACCACTTTGGAAAAAAATCGAAATTTAAGTCTCGATCGTCAGATCTAAACCTTACTTCGAGCCATTCTCCTAGTTGCTGTTGCAGTTGTTCCAACTGCCATCGCCAACTTGTTTTTTCAGCAGCAGTGGACATGGGGAATAATTGAGAATTGAGAATTGAGAATTGAGAATTGATAATTGGCGTTGCTAAATCTGGGTATGATACCAATCGAAATCTCTTGCCCTCACCCCGCCATCGCCTCCGGCTCTGGCTCCCCTCTGTCTTGTCTTGCTAAACCGTCGGGAAACAAAGGCGTGCGCAAGCTGCTGTCTTGACCCAACCGCACGCTGAGGAAACCTCAGCGCGATTTGGGTCGCTCCCAAGCTTGGGAGCGGCGTTTTTATTCGGGGGTTCCCCCCGAATAAAAAAGCGGATTGATTTTCGGTTATTTTTCCCGACCATGAAAATCAACCAAGCAACGACAAGACAGAGGGGTTGGGGTGAGGGCAAGATCT
>NZ_JANMZA010000280.1:0-13379 GCF_031382685.1 Chamaesiphon sp. OTE_8_metabat_110
GCCGAGTTGAGATGCCGAGCGTTGAATGCAATTACTGGCGTCGGACAATCGCGATCGACTATTTTTACCGTCCAACCCAAATCTGCTAAAATTTCTGCCGCCGTCTGGGCAAATTTATCTGCCAAAAATCGCGGATCGTAAGCAACTAACACCGGACGATCCTGACTGTAAGCCGTGCTGAGGTATGCGGCGATCGCGCGTGTTACCTTACATACATTTGCAAAGGTAAAATCCTCGGCGATAATTCCCCGCCATCCATCAGTCCCGAACTTGATTTGATGCGTACTGTTACTACCTGCGCTCATCGTTGGCTACCTACTCACTCGCTGATATTGCTGTCCTAACACTATCATAAGCCGGGATCTCGAATCGTTGTGTAGTTAGCAAAGTGGGTTCGATCGGATGTATTACGCCTCGCTCTACACAATTAACCTGTAGGGGTGCCCCTTGTGGGTACCCTCATCGATGCGGGGTAAGCAGGAGGCATTACCCCTACAGAGATTATCGATTACATTATTTCTTTTTCTTGATGGGAGCTGGAGAAGTGCCTATCTTCGACTCTGTGATTTTGATATTACGGAATTGACCTTTACCATAATTGATATTCACTTCAAACAAAGCAATGTCTTGAACCAAAGTTGGTATATCTGCAAAAGTAGCTGATATCTTCATTGGTATACCTTTGACCAAAGAAATATTCATTCCACTTACAGTCGTCTGATTGGCACCTTGAACTGAGGAAGGTACGTATTGCGTTCCTGATGTATCAATTAATCTAGTGTAGTCATTACCAGCTAAATACGTTATTTGACCATCTTTGTTTGCAGTTACCCATGCTTGACAAATTACTTTTTTGCCTTGACGTTGACATCCTTGCAACTCGAACTTAAAGTCACCTTGTTCATCGACAGATTGAATTTCGCGTGGAGGACAGCTATACTGCGCCAGGACTGGTATTACCCCCCCCGAAATCAAAATACTGGAGGCTAGTAATGAACTAGCGAAACTGTTGGTGAATGCTGACATGATGGGAATCGGGGTATGTTTTTACTACACACAGATTAAATGGATTGTAATCTCGTGTCAAGCAATCCACTTTGATTGAGTCCCAACCCTTCCACCAGTTTGGGAGATGCTGAGTTGCTGCGTAGACCATTACCCCACCCCAGCCCTCCCCTTATAAAGGGGAGGGAGCCGGAAAGCCCCCCTTTATAAGGGGGGTTGGGGGGTAAGCCCATCAAACCGAAGTCTACCCCTATTCCCTATCCCCCATCCCCTACTCCTGTTGCGACAACCCAAACAAACTGATACAGTCATGGTATTTCCATCACCAAAATGTTGACTAACAACATTGGCAAGCCGATCGAGCATGAAATCGCAAGGCTAAAAGCGGTAAGATCGATTGAATGCTTCCGAGCGCAAGACTTTGACTGTCCATCAACTGAAAAATTACTGTGGTAATCCCCCGTGAATAAGACTCAACCCACTAATATCGCAGCCTTAAAAGCCGAAGTCGCTCGGTTTCGTGAAGAACTGAACACCCGCGACCAACTCGTTCAGCAACTATCTCAAGAACTATTCCGGCTAGTCAAAGATAACACCCCCTATGCACCCAGACCAGAGGTAGCGGGAGATTATCGCGCCGAAGTTAGGTTGCTGCGCGAACAACTCCAAGGCGTCGAACATCAGGTTCATTTTTATCAAGAGCAACTGCAACGCCGGGATGGGGAAATCCAAGAACTGCGCCACACGATCGGCGAACTTACCGATCGCAGTAAAATGTTGGAGCAAGTAATTCGGGAATTACCCAAGGTTTATACTCGCAAATTTGCCGAGCGATTGGCACCGATTAAAACCAAAATCATGTCCTTGCAGAGTGAAAATCGCCAACTGCAAGCAGAATTAGTCAACGTCACAGATCGGATTGCCACTAGAGGAATCGATCTCCAGCAGCAACCACCAGATCTCAAATTAGACTTACCCAATATCGAGCGCCAACCATCTCCCCAGCCGATGACTGTCCTCAGTCATGTCTAAAATCGTCGTGATTTTGGATGAGACGCCAGCCAGTCAAAGGCTGGGTGTGGCAATGTTAAGATCGATCGGTGAAATCGTCGAATCAGTGCAGTTCACAACCGTGGCGGAATTACCTGCCGTCGCCAGTGCCAAGGCGATTTATTGTCCGATGACACTCGATCTTCCGCCAACGTTTGAGTTTTGGGGACAATCGATCGGTCGATCGTGTCAGGAGATCGATCGGCTCCGCGACCTAGCAGCCACGACAACAGGTGTAGAAGTCGGCGACGGTGGAAATTTGTGGTTGCCGATAATTTGGACTGCTCAAGACTCAATTTATGGGGAGATTATCGGTACAAGTGGTGATGATGATTATCGGCAATCGATCGATCTTGAAGCTAGCGAACGCCAACAACTCGATCGGTTTAGCTACCAATTACTCACCCAACTAACCGCACCAGCCGCCACTTATTTACTACAATTTAGCCAAGCAGAAAGGGGAATAATCTTCGATCGATTATTCCCCTTTCCTGCTATCCCCGCACTAGCAAGCATCGGCGTTGGACAACTAGATTTATTCGATTGTCATTGGCGATGTATTACGGGACAGTCGATCGATCGGCAATGTGTAGATAAAGCCGAATTAGGATCGGATATTCTTACTAAGTATCTAACTTAGACCAATGTCAAAATCGGCGAAGCCAACTGAATTTCACTAATTATATTCGCACCAGATGACTCAATCGATCGAGTATCTTCCAGCTCTAATTTGATTCGTCCTTGCAGCTTGGGTAAGAGCGATTGCCACTGAATTGGTGCTAAGTCTCCAGTTAGAGATATAGCAATAGAGTCAGTAATATCGATGCCCTCACTCATCATCAAATTCATCGCAACACTGGAGATCATCATATTCGCAGCCTCTGGATCGACACCGTTACTAGTATCAATTATTAGCGCGATCTGACCTGCATCGGGATGTTGAGTAAGTCGATCGCAAACCTGACTCAATTCTTCGCCTAACTCTTCTTCATCCGCCGACCAATCAGGGAAAATAACAAGATTTTGGGTGCTAAATTGAAGATGGCTTAGAGTTTGCGCCAACAATACAGACTCAACAATTTGAGCCATTCTCGACCAAGAGAATTTTTGAGCTTGAATTAAACCAGATGCAATTAGAGATGCTCGAACTTCCGACTGTTGAACGTTTGCTAGAGCGTTAGTCATATCCTCGATACTCGTATCATCGATATAAATTGCCGCTGTCCCTGCAACTTCTGGAATCGAAGCATTATGACAGGTAATTACCGGACAACCAGAAGCTAAAGCCTCGACAATTGGCAATCCAAAACCCTCATATTTAGAAGGATATACCAAGGCAATCGCCCCAGCATATGCTAGATTGAGATTGCGATCGTCTAACTGAAGACAGTGAACTTTACTACCGGGCGCATAGATAGCATACTCCTTCGCATCAATTCCGGCTGCACCAGTACAAACGACATCAAAATCGCTATTATTTGCTAAGTTAGCGAATCCTTGCCAGAACAATATTGTATTTTTATAACCACCACCAGCACCTACTAATAAGAAGTAAGGCTTAGTAATTTCATATTGAGTGCGGAATGATTCGATTTCCGCTGCTTTTGCAGGTTTAAATACAGGTTGAGCGCCGCAAAGAGCGGTAGTAATCGTTGATGGCTCTATTTCTGGATAGTACTTAACTAAATCTTGAGCAGTGTGTTCGGAAATAGTTAGGAAGGCTGAAGCATGGTTGATGCCCCGTTGTTTTTCTCGCCACATCGGTTGGTTGAGATCGGCACCAGCCACTTCAGGAATCATGTCATATCCCATAAATACCGAAGGAGTCTCAAGTGGCGTAGTGTAATAAGTAGAGATAAATAACTCTGCACCTAGATCGTTACATACCTGCTGCAACATCTCGCGATCGGCATCGGTGTTATTATAGTCATAAGCCGGAATCTGATAATAACTAATCCCTTCAATCTTAGGTGCGGTTCCGACTCGATCGAGTACGACTAGATGATTGCCAAACTCGGTATTAGCCCACTCTTCTAAGAGAGATTTCCAAACACGAGCGATACCCGTGCGATAGAGTTGAAAGAAAACACCATCGATCGCTATTAATTTGTGACTACCTACAGCAGGTGAGAAGTGATAATCTTGCCAAAGTGACTCAATATTTTGACCAACTTGTGTAAGTTGGCTAAAAGTATAGTTTATTCTTTGTTCCGCTCCAGAAATCTCGCCAGAAGATTGAATACCAGAACTTGCTAAACTTGACAATATCCAGCGATATTTAGTTAGTAAACAACTTACTACTGATGTCGATAGAACATTTCGAGTACTAGGATCGGGAACATGTTTATAGATAATTTTCAGATATTCATAAGTCATCGACCAATATAGATCCATACCTGAAAATTCAGATAGCTGTCGATTAAATATCTTACTAATGTAGGTTTCCCAACTACCAAAGTCTGCTAATTTACGTACATATTGTAATGGTTCATCTAAATAGGCAATATCTCCTAATAGAGATAGCTCATTTAAGATAATGTTATCTAGCCCAACTGTTCTAGTGCCTAGTGTCACTTGCTTCATTGCAGAACTTCTAAGTAACCCATAGATAGGGGAACCGTAGCCCATTCCCCACAATACAATTTGAAAGCGAGATACTGGATCTAACCCTCTCGTATCTATACTTCTACCGATCTCACCTAAATCTTGCTCAGTATCATCAATCCATGTGGATTTTGGATAGTATAGCACCACGGATGGATTGTCATCTAAACCAGCCACGCATTTAGATAAAAACTGTGGATGCCAAAGGTCGTGCCCAGATATCCAGACAAAATATTGAGAGTTAGCTTCTTGAAATACTTTTTCAAAGTTATTTGCTGCACCGATATTAATCGAATTCTTTATAATTCTAATTCGACCATCTTTAATTGCATACTGTTCGCAGATATGTAGAGTATCATCGGTGGAAGCATTGTCGGAAATAATTAGTTCAAATCGAGAGAATTCTTGATTTAAGATAGAGTCTATAGTTTTGCGAATACACTTTGATTCGTTGTATACAGGCATTCCGATTGATACAGTATAAAAGCTTTCCATAAAATTTTTAATATAGGTTTTAAAATATAATTTCAAGCTTAGTTAGTGAAGGATATCAATGCTTGAGACATATGATTTGCTGTTACTACTATATCTACACCTAAAAGCAATTACATCCTCCACTCCCTACTTTGAGAGGTAGAGTAAATAACTAATAGTTACCCTATTTTTTTTGATTACCTATTCTTCGTAACCAAGCACTCGGCCAATGAGTAATGTTTTTACTCAATTCGCTCTCATTGAAAATCCAAGCTGGTTGTTCAATGATAAAATCAGGATGAGCTAATGCAAATTCTGCTGCTGCGGCTGACGGATGATCCCATTTCCACTCGAGATTTCCGCGTGGAACATCATAAAGATCTTGCATAACTCCATCTGTTGCAACAATATATGAACCAAGAGTTACCATTTCATAATAGGCTAGCAGCTCATCTGCTACATGAGATTTAGTATGGCAGGAATCTAGAATAACTAGCACTTTCTCATGAGGTTTAACTAGAGATTTAACACGATCGACTATAACTGGATCGGTAGAACTTCCTTCTATCAAAGTAATTAAAGGATAGAATTCATGTTCTTCGATCTCCTTACGGTTATGTGAACGAATTTCAATGTCAATTCCAATTACTCGACCGTTGCCCACTGCTTTACACAAGCTTGCATAGTAGATTAGAGAGCCACCATGAGCGATACCAGTTTCAATGATAACATCTGGCTTAACTTGATAAATGACTTCCTGCATTCGGATCATGTCTTCAGGTAGCTGGATAATCGGTCTACCCATCCAGCTAAAAGTATGACTATATTTTTGCTGCCATCCGAGTTGCACCCACCGATCTGAAATTATTTCAAAAGCTTCTTTAGTATATAAATCGATCGTCCGATCTTCACCACCTATTATCTGAGTAAGAGTAGACTGCTCGGTATCAATGATTATTTTCATGCTTGAGTATTATTGGTAATGTTGACAATGTATTCTACTGCTTAATTATTATTCATAGTCGATCAATAATAAATCTAATTTTTCTTTTTGCAAAAGCTCTAAACTTTCTTGACAATAGTTAGGATTCATCAAAATTGCGGATTTAATCTCGTATCGATCGAGATCGAGATAGTTAATTATAGGATGCCCAGTTCCAGGTATATAACCACCATGTTTATGAGGATTTAGATCGATTACAGCCGCGATCGATTCTTGGCGCGGATCGATGAGATTTGCTAATGTTACTCCTTTGGCACCTGCACCCCACAAAGCCACTCCTCCCTGTACTTGTAGTTGGGCAATTTGCAGTCTTAGTTTATTGACGATCTGCCGCTCAGATTTAGCGAATTCACTTGCTAGATTAGTAATTTGATAGGGTTCATAAGTAACGTTCGCTGGTTCCTGACAGATCGATGCTTCTAGCCATAAATACTGCTTACCAAAGATATGTTTAACATTATTTACTTCAAAGCCAGCCTGCTCGAATGCTGTAGTCAGTGACTGAGCCGTAAAGTAAGAACAATGTTCGTAAAAAAAGTCCCACACAACCTGATTATTTAGAATCCACTCGACACAAGGAGTTTCAAAAAATAGTCTTGCATGTGGCGAATTAACCAGCGCAACACGGATCGATTTTAATAAATCTACTGGATCTGGTACGTGCTCGATTACATGCCGACAAATCACCACATCGACGGGGATATGCGTGCAATCAGTCCCATAGTAGCGTTGCTCAAACTTTAGGCGCGGATGCTCATCAGGCTGAGTAATATAACTAGGATCGCAACCATAACCATAGTTATTTGCTGATTCTAGCTCTACCAATTTACGCAAAAAATGACCTTGACCGCAACCAATTTCTAAAATTTGACTATTCTGAACTTGCCGATCCTCAATTAGATATTGGGTAAGCTCATTTAAGTATGATTCAAAGTATGGTGAATGATTTTGGGCGTTATCATAGTTCTCCCCATATTTTAATAAGTTTTCATCAAACGAGCGATTAAAAATAAAACCACATTGATGACATACAGCTAAAGTTAATTCACCTCGTTGATGTTGAATAGCAGCATAATGAGATTTAAATAATAAATTTTGTTGTGTAGGAACTAAATTTCGGTGTAAGAAAGACTGGGGATTGCTTGCATCACATACTGGACAATTAGAAGATTGACCGATCATACGACGACCTCTTGTTTCCAAAAATTAATAGTTTCTGCAATCCCATTAGCTAAATCATATTGAGGATACCAATTTAACTCCGACCTCAACCGCTCTGGATTGGCAACGACTAGGGGAACTTCTTGGCTTTTGGTAGGAATAGCTCCGAAATCAATTAGATTAGGTCGATCTAGTTGAGTAGCAATACATTCAACTAAGCTTCTAATCGAAATAGGGATACCTGAACCAATATCGATCTCTCCGACTAGTTTCGAGCTTAACAATTGAACTAGGATATCAGCAACATCCCGAACGTACAAAAAATCTCTAATTTGTACTCCCGCAGAACACTGAGCCATGCGATCTGATAATAAAGAGCGAATGACTGATGAGACTAATCGATTAGGATCTTCATATCGACCATATAGCCAAAAAATTCTACCCCAGGTACAACTAATATCTGTTTGCTGACAAAAAGATTCCAACATCAAAGAAAAAGCTTGTTTACAAGTTCCATAAGGTGATTGAGCTGCGATGGGAGTAACATTTGCCTGACAATATCCATATCGCCAGTCATATTCAGCACAGGTACCTGCCGCCACAATTTTTTTACCGCCACATTCTGCAAATGCTCTAACTAAGTCAAGACTGACTTGCACCCACTGAAAATTTTCTAATCCTGTCCAATATCTACCAGAAACAGCATACCAAGCTAAATGTAATAAATGAGAAGGTTGAATTTCTGCGATTGATTTTTGGAGTACAATCCGATCGAATAAATCTACTCGGTGCCAATGGATATCTAAGTCTTCGATCTGTAAAGGATGTCTAGATATTGCATGTACTTCATATCCTTGTGCTACCAATAAAGGTAAACAATGACGACCAATAAATCCCGATGCACCTGTAATTAAAACTTTATTCATTGGGTAAAGTCTGGATAGTCGCGATCGCGTTGATTAATAACATTCACAGCCAAGGGCATCTCAATCCCAAAAGCTGGATCGTTCCACCGCACACCTCTAGCCGCATCAGCGTTGTAGACACCAGCCATTTGGTAAAATACTTCCGTATCATCTACTAGGGTTTGTAAGCCATGAGCGCAGCCTGGGGGGATGTAAAACATCTGATGATTGTCAGCAGTTAATTCCGTGGCTATCCTCTGTTTAAAGGTGGGAGTTGAGGCGCGTAAATCGAGAATGACATCATAGATGGCTCCTTTGGTACAGCGAACTAATTTAGTTTCTGTGTCGGGAGCTATTTGATAGTGCATCCCTCTTATTGTTCCCTTGTGAGTGGTAAAGGAAACATTACACTGAACAAAATTGCTATTTAATCCTTGTTGCTGAAATTCATCGGTGCAAAAGCTCCGAGCGAAGAAGCCGCGCTCGTCGGTAATGGGTTCGATTTCAATTAGGTACGCGCCAGGGATTTTCGTGGGGGTGAATTTCATGTAACTAAATTATCAAAAAAATAGGATAATGGAGATGAGAACTGTCAAAAAATCATTACGATGCAAGTCTCCCTCACCCTTTACGCAGACCAACTACTTCAACGGATGATGTCATTGGGCTATCGTGACCCTGTTCAGGCGATCGAAATCGCCCTAGAACGCATGGTAGAATCCGAGATGGACCGTGATGACTCTCCAGAAATAATCGAATGGATGCGCCAAGAAGTCGCTATCGGAGCATCACAAGCAGAAAAAGGTGAATTTTCCACCTTGAGTTTGGATGAAATTAAAGCTCAGGTTTTAGTGCAGCATCAACAAAATCTCTCCTGAAAGTCTAGACGATGGCACGATACCTACTAACCCAACGCGCCGAGCAGGACTATCGAGAAATTCTTGCTTTCACACTAAATGAATGGGGAGTGGAGCAATTCACAGCCTACGCTACTGTGTTCGATAACGCTTTTGAGCGACTTGTTACTATGCCGCGCTTTGGCATTCGGCGCGATGACATTCGCGAAGGCTACTATTGTTATCGCGTTGAGAAACATTACATTTTCTATCGGATAAATAACGATTGCATTGAGGTTGTAAGAATCCTTCACACTAAACGAAGGATGACACGAGATTTATTTTCAAATGACCTCTAGCTGCGGGATTGGCACGACAAATTTACCACCCCAGCCTCGAATACATGCCATCTGTGCAATGATTTCCGATCGCAGGTTCCAAGGTAAAATTAGTAAATAATCTGGTTTAGTCTCAGCGATCCGATCGGGATGACAAATCGGAATATGAGTACCCGGTAAAAATAAGCCCTGTTTATGTGGGCTACGATCGACTGTATAATCGATAAAATCTGTCCGCACGCCGCAGTAATTAAGTAAGGTATTGCCTTTAGCTGGTGCGCCATATCCAACGATCGATTTACCTTCAGTTTTAGCCTGAATCAAAAATGCGAGTAGTTGACGCTTGATGCTTTCGACTCGTTCGGTAAAGTCTAAGTAAGTATCGATTTTATCGAGATGAGCTGCAATTTCTTTGGCTTTTAATTCGGTTACTCGCTCGGTGACTGGCTGTTGGGTATTTTCGGTATGTTTGCCATATATTCTCAAAGAACCGCCATGTGTAGGTAATTCTTCAACATCGAATAAAGTCAAACCATGTGCGGCAAATACTTTTTCGACAGTGAGGAAAGAGAAGTAGGAAAAATGCTCGTGATAAATGGTGTCGAACTGATTTTGAGCGATTAATTGTAATAAGTGAGGAAATTCGATCGTGATGATGCCATCTGGCTTAAGCAGCAGTTTCATCCCTGCGACAAAATCATTGAGATCTGGTACGTGAGCGAGGACATTATTACCTAGTAGTAAATCTGCTTGTTTATCGAGTGCGACTAATTCTATCGCTGTTTGCACGCCAAAGAATTTAGTCAGCGTAGGAATACCTTTAGCTTCGGCAACTGCGGCGACATTCGATGCTGGTTCGATGCCGAGTACGGGAATATTTTGCTTTTGAAAATACTGTAACAAATAGCCATCATTACTAGCAATTTCAATAACTTGACTCGATCGATTCTCCGAAGGAGAGGCTACGCCAACGAATCCAAATCGTTCGACCATTAGATTGGTGTACCGCTCACAATGCTGAAGCCAGCTTTCGGAATAGGAAGAAAAGTAAGCATAGTCACCATCACCGAAAATATGCTCTCGCGATTCTACTTCTGGTAATTGAACTAGAAAACAGCAATCGCACACATAAGTATGTAGTGGGTAAAACTTCTCCGCTTTGTCAATTTGTTCGAGCTTGAGGAAATCATTGGAAATTGGAGAGCCACCTAAATTAACAAATGTATGTTGGAGGGGCTGTTGACAAAAACGACAATTATGATGAGTCATATTTAGAGGGTGAAGATTAGAGGGTGTATACACAAATCTATGGTGGTGATGCGTAGTCCTTTACCCCACCCCAGCCCTCCCCTTATAAAGGGGAGGGGGCAAAAGCCCCCCTTTATAAGGGGGGTTGGGGGGTAAATCAACCTCAAACGAAGGGGTAATTTAGACACCACTCTAACGAATAAAATCCTAATATTTTTACTAGTTATTGATTATTTGTTGAAGGGCTAGTTCTGATAATGGTAAAGCCTCAAGATTTGAATATTGTAGATGAGAACCAGATCGTTCTTGTAGTCTTTGTTGCTGTGAATCGAGAAAGTTTTCATACCAGACGATCGTTTTCTCTAAGCCGCGATCGAGTGTAAAGTTAGGCATCCACCCTAGAATTTCTCTAGCCTTAGTTGCATCTAGAAACTGATGCTGAATTTCATTGTTAGCTTGATTTTGAACGATCGGACTTAATTCAGACCCCATGATCTCGACGATCTGAGAGACTAAATCTAGCACGGTAACTTGCGTCTCGTTAGAAAAATTAAAGGCTTGTCCATACAAACTCGAATTAGTTGCCAATTGCTCGGCGAGTAATGTGTATGCAGCCGCACCATCTTCGCAATAAATATAGTCGCGGATATAACTACCATCCGATCGAATTATAGGAGCTTCACCGCGCAGGATCGATCGAATCGTACCGGGAATAATCCGATTCCAATTTAAGTCGCCGCCACCGTAGAAATTGCCACAGCGGGTAATTGCGACGGGTAATTTATATGTGTGTCCGTAAGCTTGAGCGATTAAGTCAGCACAGGATTTACTAACGTCGTAGGGGTGCAAACCTTGAAGGGGTGTGGTTTCGATATAGGGGAGCGTATCGCAGTCGCCATAAGCCTTATCCGATGATGCCATCACGATTTGCTTGACGGTGGGGCTGTGACGACAGGCTTCGAGCATTTGCCACGTACCCGCGATATTTGTCTCAAAAGTCGAAATTGGGTTCCGATTGGCAATCCCGACGATTGTCTGGGCTGCTAGGTGCAACACCGTATCGATTTCGTATTCGCCTAAGACGCGTTCGAGGAAGACTCGATCGCACACATCGCCGCGCACGACTTTGACGCGATCGATCGATCCAGAGCGGATTAATTCCGATTGCGGTACCGCATCGCGCACGACGCAGATAACATCCGCACCCAAACCCAACAATCTTTTCACCAACCAACCACCCAGCAAGCCTGTCGCGCCAGTGACTAATGTCGGACGATTATCCCAAAAATTACTACTTTGACTCATCGCCAATCTATCCGCATACGATACAACCCACCTGCTTATTATTCCCAAACTTTCCAGGGAGGATTGCCACTCTGCCAATAATTTTCCAAATTGTACTTATCTCGAAGGGTATCCATACATTGCCAGAAGTCATAGTGACGATAAGCTGCTAACTGTCCATCTGTAGCTAATTGCTCTAATAGTTCAATTTCTAATCCCGCACTGTCATTGGTGAGGTACTTAAACACCTGGGGTTCCATCACCAGAAATCCGCCATTAATCCAGCCTTCACCCGCTTGAGGCTTTTCGGTGAAGTTTGCCACCAAATCGCCTTCGATTACCAGTCCGCCAAATCGCGCTGGTGGACGGACCGCACTGACTGTTACCCATTTACCGTGGGATTTGTGAAATGCTAGCAACTGTTGGAGATCGATATTGCTGACGCCATCGCCATAGGTAATCAGGAACGTTCCATCACTGAGATAAGGTTCTAAGCGTTTGAGTCGTCCGCCAGTATTAGTTTGGACTCCCGTATCGAGCAAATGGAGTTTCCAGTCTTCGCATTCTTTAAGTTGGGGCTGAACCAATCCAGTGGCTAGATCTAGCGTCATACTCCCGTTGAGGGTGTAGTAGTCCAGAAAATAGCGTTTGATATATTCGCCTTTATAGCCCAATGCCACTAAAAACTCGTTAAATCCATAGTGGGCATAGTGTTTCATGATATGCCAGAGGATCGGACGACCGCCAATTTCGACCATTGGTTTGGGGCGAATTTCAGTTTCTTCAGTCAGACGCGTGCCTAAACCACCTGCTAAGAGAACGACTTTCATATAACGAGTTGCTGGTTGATGAGTACACCCTGCACCCGCAACTACTTAGCTGGTTGAGTTGGTTGCTTTGGCTCAGTTGGTTTTAGAGTACCCACTTTTTTAGGCTCCGCCATCTGTTTATTTATAGCTGCGAGAAAATCTTTGTATTCCTTGTTAGTGGGATTGAGTTTGACGAGTTGTTCGAGGGCGGCTTTGGTACCGGGGGCATCCCCTTGGCGCAGCCGAATCTGGACTAAACCGCGCAGTGCGGTTTGATTATTGGGTTCGCGTTTTAAAACTGTGGCAAAACCTTTCTCTTCGGCTTGAAGTTGGGCATTCTGAGATTGGGTGGCATTTTCACTGGCGGTGGGTTGATTCGAGCTACTAATCATCCCGCTGACGCTGAGTAAGCTCGTACCCATGAAAGCAACCCCAGAGCTAATTATGAATACTTTTGTCCAAATACTTTTTTTGCTATTTTCCATAATTAATTTGACTCCTGGCAATTGATGTGTGCGGCTCTGAGGTCTCGATTGCCGTAAGCGTACGCAGGCTCTCCGAGACGCGTAGCGTCTCGGAGAGCAGGCAAGACCACAAGGATCGTCGGACTAGAGCTATTTATCTAAGTTACCAATTTTCAGCTATTAACTATCATTTTGGAG
>NZ_JANMZA010000311.1:0-4709 GCF_031382685.1 Chamaesiphon sp. OTE_8_metabat_110
AGGGTGGTTAAATACTCCCTATCTTCCATCCCTTCCCGTAGGGGTATATCGAGATTGCTGGTTTGTTTCTTGCTTGGGAAATTGATCTCGCAGTGCATGGAGAAGGTAAATACACTCGGATCGCGTTGAAAGATTGCCGCCGTACCATCGCCTTGATGGACATCGAGATCGACGATGAGGATCTTTTTAGCTAATCCTAACTTTTGGACTACACGAGATGCGATCGCCAGATCGTTGAAGATACAGAAGCCCGAACCCATATTAGCAAAAGCGTGATGGGTTCCGCCTGCTGTATTACAGGCGATGCCATGTTCGATCGCGAGTTTTGCAGTCAGGATCGAGCCACCTAGAGCGATACAAGTCCGGTTGACTAATTCGGGACTCCACGGTAAACCAATCCGCCGCTGGGCTTTAGGGTCTAATGTGCCAGTATAGTAAGCCTGAATATAAGCCGGATCGTGAACTAATTCTAACCATTCCGTCGGTGGTAATGTGGGGGCGAATGTTCGATCGGCGGTAACTAATCCATCTGCTAATAATAACTCGTACAAGATCCGAAATTTGGACATCGGAAAGCGATGACTATCGGGTAAAGGTACGACATAATCGGGATGGTAAACGATCGGGACTGACAAAATTGTTACTAATGTCTAGAGAACTTGCGAATGAATTCTAACTTTACTCAAGCGTGTTTAGACGCACTGCGATCGCAATACTACGCGATGTGATTTAGTTCACAGGATCTCGCACATTTATTAGTTAGATTGTAGGGACATCAACATATTAGGGCTTAGATCGTGCGTAAATTTCTAAACTGTGGGCTAATTGCTGCGCTGGCGATCGTACCTACTGCTGTTCGAGTCAGTGCCGAACCACCGCCAGCACCACCAGTCGTTGTCTCGGCAGATAGCACGGTTGCTACGGATTGTAGTGAGTGTTTACCAGTTAGTTGGAAGTAGATAGCTGGAATCGGCTAAAATTGTCGCAAGAAGCGGAGATCGCTACCATAGAGCTTCCGAATATCATCGATTTGGTGTAGCACCATTGCCAGTCGCTCGACCCCAAAGCCAGCCGCAAATCCACTGTATACTTCTGGATCGTGACCGACTTTAGTGAGAACATTGGGATCTACCATCCCACAGCCCATAATTTCCAACCAGCGCCCTTGCCATTGCACATCGACTTCTGCTGACGGCTCGGTGAAGGGGAAATAGCTAGCGCGGAACCGAATCGGTAGCTCCATTCCAAAGGCTTGAGTCAAGAATTCTTTGATGGTACCTTTGAGATCGGTAAAGGTTAGATCTGGGGCGATTGCTAGGATTTCAATTTGATGAAAGACGGCTGAGTGCGTCGCATCGACGGTATCGCGACGATAACAACGTCCGGGCGAAATAATCCGAATTGGCGGCTCATTCTCCTCCATATAGTGAATCTGCACCGAAGAAGTGTGCGTGCGAAGGAGATTGCCATCGGGAAGATAGAATGTATCCTGCATATCCCGTGCGGGATGATCTGGGGGCGTATTGAGCGCCTCAAAATTGTAGTAATCTGTCTCCATTTCTGGCCCAGTTGCCACCGTATAGCCCATGCCGACAAAAATATCGACCATCCGATCGATCGTCGAATTAATCGGATGAATCCGCCCCTGGGGATAATACACACCGGGCATCGTCACATCGAGCGTCTCGGCGGCTAGCTGCGCTTGAATCTGGGCGGCTTGGAGATCGGTTTTGACCCGATCGAGTTGTGCCTGAATGGCATCTTTAACGACGTTTGCCGCTGCCCCAATTGCCGGACGCTCTTCGGGGGCTAGTTTGCCCATCCCGCCGAGGATTTTGGAGACTTCGCCCTTTTTACCTAAATAATCGACTCGCAGTTGTTCTAATGCCTCTAGCGTCTGAGTTTGGGCAATCGCCTCTAGTGCTGTCGCTTGGAGTGTCGCTAGTTGTTGTTGGAGATCGCTTAATGACATTATTATGCTCGATGTTCGCGGTGAATAGTTCCCGGTTACTAGTTACTAATTCGCGCAGTAACCGTTCGCCAATCTAGATTTTAACCGATCGAGTCGCACCTGCTGGCGATTTAGGATTATTCCTCGCCACTCCCGTTCAAAAATATATTGCCCGACGATCGCCCCAACAGGCACAATAGGATAGATACCATGCCAACATTCTTGCAATGATCTTCCCCAGCCTCGATCGATTCAGTCAGCTCGCAAGCCAAGGTAACTTTATCCCCGTCTATCAAGAATGGGTTGCCGATTTGGATACCCCTGTCTCGGCATGGTATAAAATATGTGCTGGTCAACCATACAGCTTCTTGATGGAATCTGTAGAGGGCGGTGAAACTGTCGGGCGGTACAGTTTCTTGGGCTGCAACCCTTTGTGGGTGCTAGAAAATCGCGGCGATCTCACGACGAAAACTCACCGTGATGGGAGTGTTACCACCTTTACAGGCGATCCGTTTCAGACTTTGGCTGACTGCCTGGAGCCTTACCAACCGATTAAACTGCCCCAACTGCCCGGAGGGATTGGGGGCTTATTTGGCTTCTGGGGCTATGAATTGATGAAATGGATCGAATCGCGAGTTCCCATCCATCCAGCTACCGCCCAAGACCTGCCAGATGGCTTGTGGATGCAGGTAGACCATTTGATTGTCTTCGATCGTGTCAAGCGCAAAATTTGGGCGATCGCCTATGCCGATCTCCAGGGTTGTGACGGGAATGTGGAACTCGCCTATACTCAGGCGATCGATCGCGTCAAAACCTTAGTTGAAAAGCTGCAACAGCCACTCGCCCCCAAGTTCCTGGAATGGACGCCGCCGCAGCCTAGCCCCCCTCTGACTACTCTCCCTGCTGAATATACCAGCAATACTTCTAGAGCGGAATTTTGCGCCCATGTGGAGACAGCCAAGGCACATATTAAAGCTGGCGACATTTTTCAAGTCGTCGTCTCGCAGCGGTTGTCTACTAGTTATACGGGCGATCCATTCGATTTGTATCGATCGCTAAGTTTAGTCAATCCCTCTCCCTACATGGCTTATTTCAACTTTGGGGATTGGCAGATTATCGGTTCTAGCCCTGAAGTGATGGTGAGAGCAGATCGCAATCGTGACGGCACGCTCAAAGCCAATCTCCGTCCGCTCGCTGGTACCCGCCGACGCGGACAAACCCCCGCCGAAGACGATGCTCTCGCTGAGGAATTACTCGCCGACACCAAGGAAGTTGCCGAACATGTGATGTTGGTAGACTTAGGGCGCAACGATCTGGGGCGAGTCTGTCAGAGTGGTACGGTAGTCGTCGATAAACTAATGACGATCGAGCGGTATTCTCATGTCATGCACATCGTGAGTAATGCCATCGGGCAACTCGCACCGGATAAAACCGCCTGGGATCTGCTCAAGGCGTGTTTTCCAGCGGGTACGGTTAGCGGCGCACCCAAAATCCGCGCCCTCGAAATCATCCACAAGCTCGAAGGCTGTCGGCGGGGGGCTTATTCGGGAGTGTATGGGTATTATGATTTTGAAGGGCAACTTAATACCGCCATCACCCTCCGCACAATGGTCGTCCGCCCCGATGATGCGGGCGGTCATATTGTCTCGGTACAGGCTGGAGCGGGTTTAGTTGCCGATTCCAATCCAGTGACAGAATATGAGGAGACTTTAAATAAAGCTAGAGGGTTGCTCGAAGCAATTCGCTGTTTGGTACCAAATTCCGAACAATCTAAAGACTAGATCTAATGATACCGATCGGACATTGCGGCGACCGACTCTCGATTTATTAGCGTCGGTTGGGTAAGCTAAAGAAAATAACAAATATCTGAATACTGAGGAATTTGACATGTTAGAAAATCGCGATTATACGTTGATTATTGACAAAAGTGGCAGTATGGCAACCAAAGATCGATCGGGTGGTGCTAGTCGTTGGCAGATTATGCAGGAATCAGCATTAGCTCTAGCTAGTAAGTGTGAAGAACTCGATCCAGACGGGATTACTGTGTATCTATTTTCGGGGAAATTCAAACGCTATGATAATGTGACTGCGGCTAAAGTTAGCACGATTTTTCAAGAAAACGATCCTGCGGGTAGAACCGACTTAGCAGCAGTTTTACAGGATGCTGTGGGTAATTATTTTCAGCGCAAAAATGCTGGTAAAACTCCAGCTAATGGCGAGCTAATCTTAGTAGTTACCGATGGCGAACCTGACGATCGCAAGGCGGTAATGCAAGTAATTCTAGATGCAACTCAAAAACTCGATCGCGATGAGGAATTAGCAATTTCTTTTATTCAAGTTGGTACGGATGAAACGGCAACTAAGTTTTTAAAAATCCTCGACGACGATCTCGGACGTGCGGGGGCAAAGTTTGATATTGTCGATACAATCACGATGGATGATATGGAAGATCTGACACTCAAAGAAATTCTCCTCAGCGCCATTAATGACTAGTCAGATCGATTTCTAAGCACCTCCAAACTAGTAAACAAAATATCCCCGACTTCTTTTGAGAAGTCGGGGATATCGCTTGCGATTAGATATTTATCAGATATCTAAATTCCTGCCCCATCCAAAAATTGACGGATGACTTTATCTTCCAATTGACAACTTTGCGGCAACTCGATCCCTTCTGCTGAGGGAGTTTCAATACCTTGCACGATCGCATTGCAAGTTTGTTCGACCTGCATTTTTTGGACTTGCTGCTCCAGACTTTCGA
>NZ_JANMZA010000332.1:0-4640 GCF_031382685.1 Chamaesiphon sp. OTE_8_metabat_110
CAGAGGTTTAGTGGAGATTAATTAATCTCAGTTTGCCCTAGTACTAGACGGCGGAAGTTTCCCCGCTCACTGAGCGGAGTCGAAGTGAATACCCACTCTATTTATGCCATAGACTACTAGTTCAGTCACGATCGATTTAAGAAACCCCACCTAGTAACTAGGTGGGGTTTTTTAGTGAAGCTATATATAAATATTTACTGATAGTTATAAATATTTGTTGAATAGAGAGCGGCTGAAATCTATGTGGTGGGCAGTGCCCACCCTACTTTTACCTTTTACCTTTTACCTTTTACCCATTACCTTTTACCTTTTACCCATTACCTTTTACCTTTTACCCATTACCCTTTGAAAGCCTACATATCGTAGCCAAACAAATTAGCATTGACCTCATCGAGATTGATATCAGCTAGCCCATATTCTCGCCAGCGTCTGTCTACCATCGCTGCGACTGTGGGATCGGATTCCAATTGTTCGCCCCATGCCGCATCGGTTTCTGGATAAACTTTGGTCGTCGCATCGATGCCCATCCGGCTTCCCAGTCCGACTTTTGGGGTGGCAAAGTCGAGTTTATCAAATGGGGTATCGGGGATGATAAAGACATCGCGTTGGGGGTCAACTTTAGAACTAATCGCCCAGACGACTTGGCGCGGGTCGCGGATGTTGATATCTTTATCGACAACGATGACGAACTTGGTATAGGTAAATTGGGGTAAGGCACTCCAGAAGGCAAGCGCGGCGCGTCTGGCTTGTCCCGGATAGGCTTTATCGATCGAAATAATCGCCGCTTTATAGCTCAATGCCTCCATCGGTAGGAAGAAATCGACAATTTCTGGTACCTGTTGGCGCAGGATGGGCGTATAAATCCGGTTGAGCGCGATCGCCATCATTGCTTCTTCTTTGGGCGGACGACCGCTGAAGGTAGTAAGATAAATGGGATCTTTGCGATGAGTCATGCAATTGAAGCGAATCAACGGGCATGATTTGGATTGATTGTAATAGCCCATGTGATCGCCAAAGGGGCCATCGACCATTTCTTCCCCAGGTGTAATCGTCCCTTCGAGGACGAATTCTGAGTCGGCGGGGACTTCTAGATCTACTGTCTTACATTTGGCTAGTTTGACCCCACCGCCGCCATAGATCCCCGCAAATAACCACTCAGAGAGATCGATCGGAATTGGCGTCGCCGCTGCCATAATTACCAGGGGATGTACGCCGAGTGCGATGGCTATTTCTAATTTTTTACCCCGTTCGGCAGCTTTGCGGAGGTGACGCGCACCGCCACGAATGGATAACCACTGGACGGTCATCGTATTTTTAGATTGCAACTGAAGTCGGTACACGCCGATATTGGGCGTCCCGGTTTCACAATCTTTGGTAATTACCAATCCCAAGGTAACAATCTTGCCCGCATCGCCACTGTAAGGGCGAATTAAGGGCAGGTTATTGAGATTTAGGTCATTTCCCTCGACGACTACCTGCTGGCAGGGTGGAAAGTAATCTCGGCTGGGTTTGGCTTTGAGAACGTCAAATAATACTTTGCCAAATTCGACAGCTTGAGCGACTTTCTTAGGCGGCTTGGGCTGCTGGAGCATCGCCAGTTTTCGCCCCAAATCCTCTAGTTCCTGGGGTTTCTCCATATTCATCGCCCAGCAGATTCGCTCCACCGTGCCCATGATATTTACGGCAACAGGATACTTTGCTCCTTTGACATTCTCAAATAGTAAGCCAGGGCCGCCACATTGCAGCATCCGATTGGAGATTTCGGCAATTTCTAAGTCGGAGTCTACGAGTGTCTTGATTCGTCGTAGTTGTCCCCGTTTTTCGAGTACCTTTAAAAATTCTCTGAAGTCCTCCGCCATGCGATCGCCCAATGTAAAGTTATGTCTCTATTGTAAGGGGATCGGGGGGTGGAGGTAAGAGGTAATGGGTAAGAGGTAAGAGGTAAAAGGTAAGAGGTAAGAGGTAAGAAGAATACTGGAACGCAGTTCTATTCCCTATTCCCTATTTCCTATTCCCCAAAGCCTAAAGCCTAATCCCTAATTCCCCTTTTGCATCCGCAAGCTATAAAAGGCGTAAATATCAAACAATGCGCCGACAAAGCCGCAGACTAAGGCGATTGTTAACATGCCTTGGACAGCACAGCCGCCACCAAAGGTATCGAGAAAAGCCAGTAACATATTAGTGGGTATTTGACCGATCGCGCCCAAACCAGGAATACAAGTTAATAACCAAGTGCTAGCCAATGACCCTGACATCAGGAGCATGGGAGCCAAAAAACTCAATAGCACGGCTAGGAATAGAGAACGTAGAAAGTTTGATAACACGATCGTAAAACCTCACCCGCCTGATGGCTGAAAGAACTTTCTCAACAAGATGCTGTAGCTGTGGCGTTCGTAATCGGTGCTTTATTCAGGATTTCGCCAAGACTACTAGGCGGAGCGCCCGACCGTGTCGCACTTTTCATCGTGCGAGATCTAGCACATCCATACATCATAAATTAGGAAATTGGCTAGAGTCTGAATCTGTGAGAAATCTTAAAATATCATTAAACTTTTTGATAATCGATCGAGAATCGACACATAAAGCCTGTAGTCTAAGCTAGGTATAATGTTTTACTACTCTACTGGGGTCGATCGCGGGGGTCGATCGCCAAAAGTGGATCTGACGATCGGGCGGGGAGACCGTTACAATGAGAGAAGGAATACTAACAACTTGCCAAATCCTGAGAGAGTAATAGCGGCTATTCTCATAAAGTATTGTGAAGAGTGGGGTAATCTTTAGAAATAGAAACAAGTAACTTTTTTACAGAACTACCTTGACGATCGTCAGCAACTACCAGACTCGGATATCCAAAGCTATGGGGAACCAATACTCATCACAGAATACCAACCTACTGCGGCAAATCTTCACCAACATTCAGCCCGATAGTTGTCCGAAGCATTACAATTTTCACATGCACACCAATTGCTCCGATGGTAAGCTCACACCAGAAGATCTGATGGCGCAGGCCGTAAAAATCGGACTGCAAGGCATAGCTATTACAGATCATCATTGTGTTGACGGTTATTATCGGGCGGCACAATGGTTAGCCATGCAAGTAGCCAGCGAGGATAGCGCGAATTCGGCAGCTCCAGCGCTCCAATTGTGGACGGGAATAGAAATTACTGCCTATCTGCCGCCTGTAGATGTACATATCTTGGGCTATGGCTTCGATCCGCTTGAGCCGAGTCTGGCTCCCTATCTGACTGGGCGCGAACCTAGAGGTGTGGATGCCCGCGCCGAACGCGTCATCGCCGCCTTACATCGCGCTGGAGCGATTGTCGTCCTAGCACATCCCGCGCGATATCGTAGATCGCCCGAAGAACTAATTCCGACGGCAGTATCGCTTGGTATCGATGGGGTAGAGACATATTATGCGTATAATAATCCCAATCCTTGGATTCCCAGCTTCGAGCAAACTGAGACAGTCAAACGCCTAGGCAATAGTTATAATTTGCTGCATACCTGTGGCACAGATACTCACGGACTGAACTTATTACAGCGCCTCTAAGTAAGAGTTGTGCTTTATTTAGCAATCAAATAGTGGAATACTGAGTCGGATGGAGCCGGGAAGTGATGAAGCGATCGACTGGAAATAAAAAGTCTAAACCCGCTGCTCACAAAGATTGTGACGTATATGGGCGAGACTTAAGTAAAATCGCTAATTGCCAATCCGATCGTAGTTGTTTATGATGAGTGATTAGGGATATTATACCTCTACTGAATTAGATGTCTTTAAATTCGACTAAGCTTCTCAATGGTCAAGCTTCAAGTATAGACACAAATTCTATACGTGGACTGCTCGAAATGACACAGTCAACACCAGATGCCGAACATCCAGAACTAAAGCTCGATCGTGAAGGCGGTCATGGACTATCGATGCCAGTGACACTCACGCTACCAGCCCCTAGCGGCTCCGCTCAGCTTGAAAACCGCTGCGACTTACCCACTGAAGATATTCGGGTAGCCGCACTTAAAGCCACACTAGAGCGGCATCGTGGCGATCGTCAAATCGTCTTGCTGCAAGACTTCCCCGATCCTGATGCGTTGTCTGGAGCTTGGGCGTATCAACTGATTGCCAAGCAGTATAATATCAATTGCGATCTGGTCTACGCTGGCGCTCTGAGCCATCAAGAAAATATCGCCCTCGTCAAACTGACGGGACTACCGACCAAAAAGATTTCGAGTGCTAGTCTCAAGGAAAAAGATCTCGCTCACTACCAAGGCTGCGTCCTAATTGATAATCAAGGTACCACCTGTCAACTATTAGAAATAGTTCGTCAAGCTGGCATCCCGATTACCGTCATTATCGACCATCACAGCCTCCAAGAAGACCTTAACGCCGAGTTTGTCGATATTCGTCCCTCGACTCGCGCGACAGCCACGATCCTGACACAATATCTCCAAGCAGGATTGCTCAAACTCGATAGCAGTATCAGCGAGCATGTCAAATGTGCCACCGCACTGATGCACGGCTTACGCTCCGATACCAACCGCCTGATGCAGGCGCAGGAAGAAGACTTTTTAGCGGCGGGATATCTGAGCCGCTTTTATGACGCCCAACTGCTCAATGCCATCCTCCAAGTATACCGATCGAAACG
>NZ_JANMZA010000337.1:0-2038 GCF_031382685.1 Chamaesiphon sp. OTE_8_metabat_110
CCATTTGGGCGGCTTTATCGATCGCTGCCAACACTTTTTCAGTCGTTCCGTCACGGCTGAATAAAACCGGACTAATCTGCACCGCAGCCGCTCGAACTTTGCGCGTAAAATCCACAATTCTTACCTCTTTTTGTTCGATCGCCAATCATCGCGTCATATGCCTGAAACCTAGATGGTGGGCAGTGCCCACCCTACACAATCTAAAAATCATCGTTAAATTCTACAAGTTTTAGACAGACCCGCCCTAACCCACAATCAACATCCGCATTTCTTTCATGAAAAACGTGCGCGATCGAAGAACGACCTGAATGTTAATTGTGGGGAGGGCGGGTTCGTGCAATAGTTGTCGTTGCCAGCGCGATCGATGGCATTGTCTTGTCGCGCTAAACCGTCGGGAAACAGAGGCGTGCGCGCGCCGCAAACCCGCCCCTACAGATCCGTGTTTATCACAGCGTCCAGGTATCCAAAATAAACGCCCCTTCCTTGAGGTGCATCAACACAATATCCAATACATCCAGCGGATTGATGGGAATAATGCCTGGAATCAAAGAAGCCTCACCATGCCCATAAAGAGCTTGCAAAGCAAACCGACAACAATAAACCTTGCCACCGTCGCTAATGAACTTAGAAATCCGCACCGTGAAGTTTTGATGCCCCGGAAATGCCTCATCGCCCAACTTGGGAAAACCCCGTTGCAATCCTAAAGTTACCCCAGGGCCATAAAGTAAAATTGAAGTATCAAAACCCTTCTTTTTCAAACGGGTGGCTTGCAATAAATTCACCAACCCGATCGATCCCTCAAATGCGACCGTGTGAAATGTCACTAACGCTTTCTCACCAGGTTCGGCTTGGACATCGGGGAAGACTTTTTCTTCATAATCAACAAGGAAATCACCAGTCTTGTGAGCGGGTATAGTAACTTCTGGCATGACGATTTCCTCCGTTCTGGTTGTCAAGATTGACACTAGACTAACGTTCGATCGAATACTGCTTTTGTATCGATACATACGGACTTAGGAGATCTAATACTATGAATAGTCAGTTCTATGTCGATTGCCTAAATATCTGGTAGCAAATCGTTTTACCTATCTAAATCGCTAGTTTTTAAAAAGAGTTGTAGCCTAGACTACGAACCGAGTAAAAATTCATTGACGATACTCCAATTGCCAGCAGTAGACACCTTCCGATCGATCGCGATATGCTCGGCAAGATATGTAGCATCGCGTGCCACCCCCGAAAACCTGCCCGAACCCCAAGTGTACAGCCACGGAAGACCGATAAAATAACAACCGCGTAGATTAGTAATACCGCGATCGTAATGGGGATAACCACTACCATTAAATACTGGCAAATCGATCCAACTAAAGTCAGTTTGAAAGCCTGTAGACCAAATTACTGTCTGAATATTAGCTGCTGCTAGATCTAAACTTAATTCTGGATGCTCCGGTTGCCAAACGGGAATATATGGGGGTTCGATTGGTGCTTCGATCTGCTCTTGTTCGATAAAGCGATCGATGTTTTGTTTGATATTTGCCGCAACTGCATCCGCTCGATCGAGATTCTGGCTTAAATCATCCTGAAACTCTAAGATACCTTCATCAATAGATCGCAATCTCCCATGCAATTTCATCCCTTGCAAAGCAAATTTTCGCAAGTCAATTTCGCGTCCGCCATCGCGTCCGGTGAGATAATGATTGGTATTACTACGCGCCGTTTCTTTCTTCGGATGTTCGTCAATTGAGAGATCGTAATATCCCATCCGATCGAGCCATTCTACCGCATCTTTACCGCGATATAGACGTGGCGATCGCGGTGCGCCACCGACACACAAATGTACTTGTCTCCCCGCCAGATGCAAATCTTCGGCAATCTGACAGCCAGATTGTCCCGTACCCACCACTAATACGCTCCCAGACGGCAATGATTCGGGATTCTTATACGTCGAAGAGTGCAATTGATAAATAGAGGCGGGTAAACGTTCCGCCAGACGCGGAATTTTGGGCGTTTGATAGCCGCTAACCGCGATAACGACTCGATC
>NZ_JANMZA010000440.1:0-6117 GCF_031382685.1 Chamaesiphon sp. OTE_8_metabat_110
CCTCCAGGGGATGGCAATTGGATTTTTTCTCGCTATTGATATTACGATGCTATTATTTGGGCTGACCTTCCCGATCAATTTAGGTCTTTCATTATATGATAATGGTGAAAGTCTTAAAACTTGGCTGAATAATTTTTGGACGTTGGCAAATGCTAAAATCTGCTTCTCGATCGTGACTGGAATTATTGTTTATCTCCAAATTTGGTCGGAATCTGGTGCCGCAGGAATGTTTGGTGGATTTGGGCTATTTGTAATCGAGCTGTTAATGGCAATCTTTGTACCAGTGATTACTTATTATTACTGCCAGGGAACGGCTTTAGCGATGTCGAGTGCCATGAATTCGATGTCAGCCGGAGCTGTCAAAGGTACCGCAGCAAATGTATTTAAGCTGGGCAAGGCTGGCGGTAAAATGGGACTTGGTAAAATTAAAAAGATGATGACTTAATGGAAAGATTTTAATCATTTATTTGTCTAAAATATAGTAAAAATCTGATTGATAGCTGTTCATGAAGACATACCCAGTCGTCAAGATCCCTGACTTAATTTCTGGGACTAGACCTATAATAATTCGCCATCGAGAGACTGTTTCTCATCCGAAAATTCCTAAGACCCGACTATCTCAGTTACCTATCTATCTCGGATATATAGGCTGGGGAGCGATAATTCTCAGCATTTTTATATTTGCGATCGGGGTAGTAACTTCCGAGCGGCTACTTCGTGTAAGTCCGATTTGCCTATGTTTGGGAATTGCAGTCCTTAATACCAAAGATCTACTCCCGTCTGCTAAAAATAGGTCTAGGTTAGGGGTGCAGATCGTCGAAAAGATTCAGACTATTCCTCCAAATTGGCAAACGATCGTCCAAGGAAAAATCATGCCCTATGAGCCAGAAATATCGACAGCTCAAATCGGTGTATCTGAAAAATACTTTCAAAAATACCTCCAGAAATATTTCCAAGATATCTTGCATCCGAGTTATCAGTTTAAGATTAATGATGAATACGCATATTCAAGCGACTTTACCTTGATTTTGCCAAATGGAATTTCGATCGACCTAGAAATTGATGAACCCTACAATGGGCTAAATAATCAACCACATCATTGTACTGACGATGGCAAAGACGATCGACGAGATGAGTTTTTTATTAGGGGGAACTGGATAGTAATTCGATTATCAGAATTTCAAGTCTGTGCCTATCCAGATGAGTGCTGTTACTTCATCGCGCGAACGATCGAGCGGATTGCCCAACAGAATATCGTTGCTCTCGATCGATTTACTGGAGTTAGCGATCTGCCTACCGATTCCAGATGGACTAGTCAAGAATCTCGCCAAATGGCAAAAGATAAATATCGAGTTAGATATTTGGCTAAATATAATGTTTATGGTTCTAGACAGGAAGTACAGCCAATTCTAAAGCGATCGTAACGATCGGCTTTTTAAGATTCAGTGGCACTAAAAATCAGGTGTTCCGATCGAACCCCTAATGCACTCCGATTTTCTAAAGTAATTACTTTAGAAAACGTGCTCGATCTGGCAACAATGCCACCGCTGTGCCCGAACCTTTTACCATTATTGGCACAATCTGCGATTGCGATCGCTCGATAACCAAGGTATTTTATAGATCGTTTACCGTTCGAGCGCAGATTGTACTAATCTAATGGGAAATGGTTGTATCACCTCGACCTATAGAGAAGTATTTTTCAGATCCTAACCTTATGGTCTTATCCAAGCAATACCGCATCGCTTTAGCAGCTCGTAAAGGTGGAGTTGGCAAAACTACCATCGGTTGCAGTCTTGCTTCAGTCTTCGCCGCACAACACAAATCGGTACTCCTAATCGATCTCGATCCTCAATCTAACTCCGCCTATGCTTTGGGAGTAGATCCTAGTGCCCCTGGTACCGCAGAATTATTAATGGGAGAGCAACCCACGCCGCTGGTTGCCAACGAATACCTACACGTTTTTCCAGGTGGGCCGAATCTCAATAACCAAGCAATCCAATCTCTCCACCCAGAAGAACTCGCCGACATCATCGATCGCTTACCCTATGAGGTGGTAATTTTAGATTGTCCGCCAGGAAACGAGAATCTGGAAAGATTTGGGATCGTGGCTTCTAATATCACTTTAGTAGTTACGAATGCTCATCCCTTCGCGATTATGGGAGCGAGTCGGGTACTAGCCATCTTAGATAGCTACCGGACTAAAGAGCGACGTGGGCCGAAAGAGTGGGCACTGGTTTTGTCCCAAATCGATGAGAGAAGAGGTTTGGATAAGACCCTACCCGCCGAATTGCAAGTTATGTTTCCAGACATTAAACATCTGATGGTACATCAAGATACCAATCTCTCTCAAGCAGGAGCGCAGCAAACCCCCATTGTAGAATATGCTCCAAAATCAAAAGCAGTAGAAGAACTCAGATCGATCGCCCAGTGGGTATGTAAAATAATTGATAATTGATAACGCTCGATCGAGGTCGCTCGCCGGATCTGAATTTAACTGCCGCACGGTAATTAAGGCTATGCTCTGCTTGGTTTCGATCTGCTCTAAGGCCAGTATTTATCAATTCTCAATTAATTAAAATGGCTCCCAAAACCCGTAAATCCGCAGCAGATATGTTGCAATCAGTCCAAGCGGCTGGAACTGGTATTCAAGAACGAGATCGTCAATTAGAGGCACGTTCGTTACAAGCAAAGGTCTCGATCGTCCCCCTACATAAGATCGTCGATCGAGTCATCGATACCAGAGAGCTAAACGATCGACACGTCGAAGAATTGGCGATCTCGATTTCCGTACTAGGTTTACTAGAACCACTCGTTTTAGATATCAAGAATAGATTACTAGCTGGAGGGCACCGCAAGGCGGCAATTTACTTGCTTAAGGAACGGAAGCCCTCCGCGTACTCCAAACACTTCCCCGATGACCTCATACCATCTAGAGTGTTAGATTTTGATGCCGATCGCGATCCAGATCTAGCCCTCCAAGTAGAGATCGCCGAAAATGAGAAGCGGCGAGACTACACTCCAGCAGAGGTCAAGAAACTCGCCCAACAGTTAAAATTAGCAGGCTATGTCGATACCAAAGGTCGTCCGGCAATAGGAGAAAAAGCACTGCGTCCAGCATTAGAAGTCATCATCGGCAAAAGTCAACGTACCGTTCGCCGTTACTTAAATGAGTCTGACGACCTCAAAAAAAGTGGGTCAAGTGACCTACTTTTTTCGGAAACAACCGCTTTAGCCAGTCTGCAAGCGAGTTTGAGTAAGTGGACGAAGGTGTATGGATCGGGAGAAAGCGAGATTGTCGAGCAGATCGATCGCGAGGTGATTAAATTGCTCAACAAGTTGGCACCTGCACTGAAAAAGGCTCGCCAGCGGGAGAGCGAGCGCAATCTCACGATCGAAACTACCCCTCATTCGATGACTTACGCTCAGATATCCGAAGAGGAAGCTCGTAGACAAAAAACTGGTGAGCCAACGGCGATCGATGTTGAAGCTACGACAATAATCGATTGAGACATCTACAAAAATGGATCTTGCCAAGTTTTGCTAGTCGCTTCGGCGCGATGGAGTAGGAGATTTAAACCTTACCTAGATATAAATCTACAACCTGCTCCAATCTTGGTTGGTGAGTAATAAATTCTTGTAACTGCCGTGTAAATTTTTCAAGTACTAGAGAGTTACCCTACTTTGCTATGAGATAGGTTTCTCGAACAATTCTAACTCAAGCTGGTGATATACCACGAGCGGTAATTGTGGCAATCGCTCGATAAGATGGACGAGTGTTAATTGTAAATTTCGATGCTTCTTTTGCTGTTTACGACCCAACTTACGCGCTTTTGGTAGCTTCAGATTGAGAGACAATTGCCCAGGGGTCGGGCGGGGATTGTGGCGGTGTACCCGAAGATGGCAACTCGCACACAAACACATTAAATTAGCTCTTTCGTTATGACCGGGATCGCCATCGACATGATGGGTTTGTGCTGAAAGTCTGCGTCGCAGCGCAAGACTCAAATGGCGATAACTAGCTGTAGGTGGTAAGCACTCTAAGTTGCAACGCTCGCAACAGTATCCACAGTCTTGTTTGACCGCAGTAGAAATCTCCGCCCAATTGTCTGGATAGTTACCAAGTACTAACATCAAATTATCGATCGGTATTGAACCAATTTAACAGATCATTTTATTAAGATTGAGATACATCAAGTGAGACTATTATAGTAGATCTATCTTGAATGATTAAAAATAATAAGGCTAATTAAATTAAAATTATTTAGGCGATGATATAATTATTAATAGTAAAAATGGTAAGTATTTAATACTTACCAAGTTCCAAAATATTTCAGTTCAATTATACCGTGAAAATAAGAGCTTCACGATCGCCAGGTAAATCTGGGAGCTTGTGTCAGTTTACGCAGCTCAAAACTGCCAAGGATGGCTCTACCTGTGAATACCCCACAATCGATAAAGAGCGCGATCCAGATGCAATCGAGGATTGGTATTGGCACTACACCTACAAACTGAAGAATCCAGAAGGTAAATTTGTCACCCACACCAAAACAGTTCCCCGCCGTAAAGTACCGACCGTCCGCGATCTTATCGCCCAGAATACATCTGTTGCAGGGATTCTCGAATATTTGCACTCTTCTAGCTAATTTTCTAAAGTAATTACTTTAGAAAATCAGAGCGAGTCGGCTAGGCGTCGATTCTCTTACGAGAGGCTACGCCAACGACAACGACATGATTGAGGTTCTACAACACTTTACTTTGAGCATTTTAAGTTAGTTGAGCCGCTTCTTACATTACAGCAGCCAAAAGCGCAGAGCCAATGTGTTGTCGGGAATCTGCATGTTATGGCTGCCAAGACTCGCTTGGATATTTTCTAAAGTAATTACTTTAGAAAATACGCTCGATCTGGCTGGGTAGCGATTCTCTTACCAGAGGCTACGCCAACGCTGTATCCTTTGTCAGGTAAAAATTTTATCAATCGCTATCGGGTAGCGTAGCAATTTCTGCTGCGGAAGATGGTTATATTCTCTCCATCGCATTTTAGGACGAGCCAAGCCCAGAGCAAGTTAGATGTTACAACCGATCGCATTGCCTCAGTAGGTAATGCACCCAATTTTCTAAAGTAATTACTTTAGAAAATTCAATCGGCCTCGTGAGAAATGGGTCAGGGGGTGAGGTCGATCTGGAGCCGAGTAGCCACAATCGTCAATCTATCCTATGCGGCCTTAGTCGAAATTACTCAAAAGACGCTTACCGCAAGTAGTTGAACCGATCGGCTCCTAGCTCAGTTTTTCTAAAGTAATTACTTTAGAAAATTTCCAAAAGAGCGATGCTGGTATAGGAGATCGCTTGCCAACCCTTAAATCCTGTGGATCGGGGAAAATTCAAAAAGTAGGCCACATGGCCTACTTTCCCATTCGAGCGACTAGCACATCAAATCCGGCATACTTTGGTAAGACTCAAATTATGAAAACCTAAAAAGTTGGAAGTCAAAGTGCGATCGTTTAAATTACCCACCCAGCGACATTTCTGGTTCGCATTCCTGGAAACTTTGCGAAGGTTGTACCAGATTAATTCTGTGGGTGACTGGTGATGCTGGTGCGACGACAGCAACTGAAGCTGGGTTAGTTGCTTCATAATATCCTGCCGAAGTAAGCTGTAGATCGGAGCCGAGTTCAGTGAGATATTGTCGGGTTAGATCGTCGGTATCCCCATCATTACCGCAGAGAATTTTAGCACCAGCTTTGACAGCAGCATCAAGCAAGGGCTTATATTCTCGCTCGAAATGTTGTTTGAGCAATTCTCGACCGAGTTGATTGCTAGATCGATTCCCCGTCACCATCACCACATCGGATGCCGAGTAGCTAGTGCAGTTGGCTTTTGCACCCCAACTAGCTCGATAATTTGCAGTTTGGCTCTTTTCAATTAATGGTACGCCAATGTATTTGTTAGCTTGGTAGCCGATGGCGATATCGAGTTGCGATCGGGCACCGAGTTTCGTCCAATCTTTAGTAGTGGCATAAGTAGCAACGATCGGGTTATCTAATTTTACCCCCTCCTTAATCAGTACATGCCCGACAGCCCGATCGTTCAAATAAGTACGGATTTTATCGACTTCTA
>NZ_JANMZA010000481.1:0-4885 GCF_031382685.1 Chamaesiphon sp. OTE_8_metabat_110
ATAATGATGGGGCGATGAAAGTCGGCTACACCGCACCCAGCCAGGAAGGGCAAGCTAAAGTGATTCGGGCGGCTCAACTGATGGCAGAAGTCGAGCCGGAAACCATTACTTATATGGAAACTCACGGTACGGGTACGGCATTGGGCGATCCGATCGAAGTTGCGGCGATGACACAAGCCTTTCGCGCATCGACAGATCTCAAGCAGTTTTGCGCGATCGGATCTGTCAAAACTAATATCGGACATTTAGACGCGGCGGCGGGGATTACCGGATTTATCAAAACAGTGTTGGCACTGCATCACAAACGGATTCCCCCCAGTCTCCATTTTGAGAAACCCAACCCCCAAATCGATTTTGCTAATAGTCCGTTTTACGTCAATACCCAACTCACCGAGTGGGAAACTAACGGTACTCCCCGTCGCGCAGGTGTTAGTTCCTTTGGCTTTGGCGGTACGAATGTCCATGCGATTTTAGAAGAAGCTCCGCCGCCGCTCACCGTAGATCCGGCTACACCTAAACCGAGAGCTTACCAACTGTTGGCACTTTCGACGAAAACGGCTGCTACTTTGGATCGATCGACTGTTAATTTAAGCGATCGACTCCAGCACGCCACGGATCTCAATTTAGCTGATGTCGCTTATACGCTCCAAGTCGGACGTTGGGCTTTAGAACATCGCCGGATTGCCGTTGTATCGACATTGAAAGATGCGGTAGAAGTATTAAATGTGGGGGACTCCGATCGAGTATTTACAGGGCAGACAACAGCTAGCAATCCGCTGATAATGTTCTTATTCCCTGGGCAAGGTTCCCAGTATGTGAATATGGGGCGGGAACTGTATGAGAGTGAAGCCACTTTTCGATCGACATGCGATCGCTGTATTTCGCTCCTTCAGTCTCAACATCAAATCGACATTCGCCCGATCCTATTTGCCGATCGGGTCGATCTCGATACAGCTACCCACCAACTCACCCAAACCGCGATCGCTCAACCTGCGATATTTACGATCGAATATGCTCTCGCTCAACTCTGGATGTCTTGGGGCGTAACACCGCAAGGGGCGATCGGACATAGTATCGGTGAATATGTCGCCGCTTGTCTGGCTGGTGTCTTCTCCCTCGAAGATGCCCTGACGATAGTTGCTACGCGGGGACGATTGATGCAGCAGCAGCCCACAGGAACCATGATAGCCGTCAATTTATCCATCGGCGATCTCCAGCCCTTACTCGACGATTCGCTCCACCTTGCAGCCAGTAATAGCCCCGATCTAAGCGTAGTTTCGGGGACAGTTGAGGCGATCTCGGGACTAGAGAGCCTACTGGCAACGCGGGGGATTACTTGTAAGCCATTACATACCTCTCATGCCTTCCATTCGCCCCTGATGGAGGGTGCGATCGAGCCATTTATTGAATGTTTGCGCGGTATTACTCTCAATCCGCCCCAACTGCTGTTTATTTCCAATGTCACGGGCACTTGGATTACCGCAGCAGCCGCCACCGATCCGCTGTACTGGGCACAGCATTTACGTCAGCCCGTCCAATTTTCAGCCGGGATCGCCGAGTTATTAACCAATCCCGATGCCATCTTCCTCGAAGTCGGGGCGGGGCGAACTCTGGGCACCTTAACCAAACAACAGGCACCCACTCGGACTATTTTTTGTTCCCTCCCCCATCCGCAAGACAAATCCTCGGATCTAGAATTGATGCTGAAAACCTTGGGGCAACTGTGGTTAAATGGCGTAGAAATCGATTGGACTAGCTTTTATGCCGATCGCCAATGCCAGCGCGTCCCCCTGCCCACATATCCCTTCGATCGACAGCGGTATTGGATCGACGCACCTGCGCTAAACGAGCCAAATCGCGCTCTGGTTACGCCAGTTAAAAAAACGGATATCGGCGACTGGTTCTATGTCCCTTCATGGAAACGTTCGACTTTACCCACACTTGCACCGACAGATCGGCAACGTTGTTGGGTAATATTTAGCGATCTTTTAGGATTTGCAACCGTCATGACACAACGGCTACAGCAAAGGGGCGAACGGGTAATTGAGGTCAAAATTGGTACTCAATTTAGTCACAATAACGATATCTATACGATCGATCCTGGCGATCTCAGCCACTACGAGACGCTAATGCGATCGATTCTAGAGATCGATCGTTCGCCCATTATTACTCATCTCTGGACGCTAGGCGCGGTTTCCTTTGATGAATCGCAAACCTACGGTTTCTACAGTCTGCTCTATCTAGCTCAAGCAATCGGACAACAAAATAGCAACGAGCCGATTCATATTGGTGTAGTGACTGGCAATAGTCAAGATGTCACAGGCACCGAAACGATTCAACCCGAAAAAGCGACTATTTTGGGAGCTTGTCGAGTCATTCCTCAAGAGTATCCAAATATTAGCTGCTGTACGATCGATCTAGAAATTACAGCACAACGACTGGAAGTCGTTGCTAGTGGTGCAAAGTCCGCCTGCGCGGACTGGGATATCGATCGGACGATCGCCGATATCCTGGCTCAGGCTACCACTCCGAGCGATTCGATTGTTGCTTATCGGGGCAATTATCGCTGGTTGCCGATTGCCGAACCCCTGTATCTAGAACCAGTTGAGTCGCCAACATCATTACGCGAACGGGGTACATACCTGATTACAGGTGGTATGGGTGGGATCGGACTGACGATCGCCCAACACTTAGCCCAGACAGTACCACAACCAAAACTTATTCTAATCGGTCGTTCACCATTTCCAGCTCAAACTGAATGGGTAGACTGGTTGACAAGTCACGACGAAACAGAGCCAATTAGTAGCAAAATCCGCCAAATCCAATCCCTCCAAGCGATCGGGGCAGAAATACTGGTACTAAATGCCGACGTTGCCGATCTAGTGCAAATGGCAGCCATTCAGGGGCAAATCCAGCAAACCTACGGGCAAATTAACGGCATCTTCCACACAGCAGGCATTCCAGGCGATGGCATCATCCAACTCAAAACGCCCGAAACCGCCGCCAGCGTCATGCGCCCCAAAGTCCAAGGCACACTAGTACTCGATCGCATCTACCGCGATAAAAACCTCGATTTCTTAGTCTTATTCTCCTCCCACAGTGCCCTGCTCGGCGGCATGGGACAAATTGACTATTGCGCCGCCAACAGTTTCCTCGATGCCTTCGCCCTCGCCCAAAACCGCAACTATCGCAGCATCTCAATTAACTGGGATATCTGGCAAGAAGTCGGTATGGGAGCCGATCTCACCGGACTACCCGCACACCTCCAGCCAGAACGATTAGCAGCCCTCGCCACCGGAATTTCCCCTACAGCCGGATGGGAAGCCCTCCAGCGCATCCTCCACAGCGATCTCGATCGGGCGATCGTCTCTACTCAAGACTGGCAAACAGTCCTGAAACAACAACAGCAGCGAACTGTAGCAAATGCCGAAACCCCCCAACCTAGCCCCCAACCGACAGCAGCGGCACACACTCGACGGGTTCAATCCACCGCCTATATCGCACCCAGCATTGAGATCGAGCAACGCATCGCCCAACTATGGCAAACTCAACTCGGTATCGCCCAAATCGGTGCGAATGATAACTTCTTCGAGCTAGGCGGACATTCCCTCCTCGCCGTGCGGGTAGTCTCCCAATTGCGGGAAATCTACCCCGTCGATCTATCCCTCCGCACCCTACTATCCGAAGCCCCAACCGTAGCAGGATTAGCTGCCATCATCGCCGATCTCCTCTCCCCAGCCGACGATCCCGATGAAATGATTCGTCTGCTAGCTGAGATCGAAAATTTGTCGATCGACGAAGTACGCGATCGATTAGCTCAGGAGGAGGCAATAAGTTAGTCAGCTCCGTTCCTACACCGCCGTGGGGTTGGAAACCCCCGCTAGTGATGCAACGTCCGCCTACGCGGACTAGGAAATTTAGTCCGCGTAGGCGGACTTTGCATTATGAGCCGAGACTTCAGTCTCCAGGCAATTCTTATCCCGTTGATGACGTTAAATATAGTTTTGAAATAGAGGATTAAAAGCATGGAATTCAGTTTATTTTACTTCTCCGGCGACGGCTCCACCACCAGCCGCGATAAATACCGACTACTGCTCGAAGGCGCGAAATTCGCCGATCGACATGGATTCGCAGCCGTTTGGGTGCCCGAACGTCATTTTGATGCTTTTGGTGGCTTATACCCCAATCCAGCCGTCGCTGGAGCCGCGATCGCCGCCCTCACCGAGAACATTCAAATCCGTTCTGGTAGCGTCGTCATGCCCTTGCAAGATCCCTTGCGCGTCGCCGAAGAATGGGCGATGGTAGATAACCTCTCCCAAGGAAGAGTTGGACTCTCTTTTGCTCCTGGTTGGCACCCCAATGATTTTGTCCTCGCACCCGAAAAATATGCCGACAAAAAAGAGATTATGTGGCGCGATATTCAAGTAGTTCGCCAACTTTGGCAAGGTGAATCGATCGAACTAATCGGCGGGCATGGTAAACCTGTCAGCATCAATACATACCCTAAACCATTGCAGCCACAAGTACCAATTTGGATTACTTCTCTCTCGGACGAATCATTTATTGAGGCAGGTAAAATCGGTGCAAATATTCTCACATCTCCCCTGTATCAAAGCCTCGATGAAATCCTCCGTAAAATCACTTTATATCGTCAAACTCTAGCCCAAAGCGGTCGCGATCCGCAGAGTGGCAAAGTATCCATGATGATTCATACATTTATCGGTGACGATCTGGAATCAGTCAAAATCAAAGTCAAACAACCATTTAAAAATTACCTGAAAACTCACTTCGATCTAGTCGTAAAGTCCGCTGGCGATCTGCGCTTCTCGATCGATCCAAAAACCATGACTGCCCGCGATCTCGATGACTTGCTAGAATTCAGTTT
>NZ_JANMZA010000618.1:0-1826 GCF_031382685.1 Chamaesiphon sp. OTE_8_metabat_110
TTACCGCCGAACCCAGTGAAGGAAATTAAGCTATTAATCGTCAGAAAAGTCAGTAGTAAGGTAGCTGTCAAGAAGTGCGGACTAGACATCACGGCATGTTTTTGAATGACTAGCGACAGGACTCCACCAGTCGCCCCAAATGCCATGAAGGCAAACATCGCTGGCATGATTTTCCGATGCTCGGACTTACTTTCGATCGCGGTTTTGGGATCTGTCGCCGTCAAAATGCGTCCTTTCCAGCCAGCATAGGCACCATAGCCACCCATCGCAAACATGACGATACTCATAAAGAACGGATGTCCCCAGTGAGTCAGTGCTTCGGGGAGATTGAGGGCGCGAAATTGACTGGCTAGCGGTTCTAATAGTTCTGTTAAATTTTCGCCCATGATACCTGTCCTACGATCTCTAAAACTGTGTCAATCGCCATTGTACAGGGGAGTTATCGATCGAGCCAAGTAGATACGTCAGGAGATAGGGGAACCAAGGTAAAAACGTTTGCTGACACCGTACGGTTAATGGGTAGTTAAAACCGCTGCTAGGATCCAAATCTAAATTTAAATACTAACTTTGGCTCTAAATATCAGCTTGTCACTTTGTCGATAGCCAACATATCGAACGGTAACTAATTCATCTGGATTTGCCATGCCTTCGATTAATTGATGCCAGCGCGGCTCGTAACTAATCTGTTCGCCGATCTCACCAATTACTGTGACATTCCACTGCTGAATTAATAGATCGATCGATTTTAATAATGGGAAAATTTTACTTGCGGGAAAATCGGGATTATTCATGGCGGCAGCTTTAGCCGCTGGAAAGTAAGTTAAAAAAGACTCGATCGTCTGTAAACTTTGAAATTGAAATTCAGCTTCGAGGGTTGCTCTCTGTTGGTTAAATTGCTGCTGGAGATGTTGATATTCTTGCTGGAGGGTTGCTAATTCTTGGCGATCGGCTGTAGAGTTAGATTGCCCGTCAAAGGTGGCGATCGTTTCGGTGACGGAGATCTGGAGAATGCTGGCGATTTTGACTAATGTTTGCCAGCGGATAGTGCCTATTTCACCCGATCGTAATTTACGAATAGTGCGATCGGAAGTTCCGGTTGCTTGATATAACTGCTTAAAACTCATAATCCCGACTTGCTGCATTAATGCTTGCAATTGCAATGTCCGGTCTAATTTTCGATCTTTACTCATTTAAAATAGTCACTAGATACTTCGCAAATAGGTAGGGGTAATTCATGAATTACCCCTACCTATTTGCGAAGCAGATTGGCGATAATTACTTAACTATCTAACAAGCTTCTGAGCATCCAAGCAGTTTTTTCATGTAGTTGTAACCGTTGGGTGAGTAGATCGGCTGTCGGTTCATCGCTAGCTTTTTCGGCACTAGGATAAATCGATCGAGCCGTCCGACAAACTGCTTCTTGTCCTTCAACGAGGAGTTTAATCATCTCCGTGGCTTTAGGTACGCTAGTTGTTTCGGGAATCGAGCTGAGTTTGGCATATTCGCTATAACTGCCAGGTGCGGGAAATCCTAGTGCCCGAATCCGCTCGGCAATCAGATCTACTGCCAAAGCTAGTTCGTTATATTGAGTTTCAAACATCAAGTGGAGAGTTTGAAACATCGGCCCCGTAACATTCCAATGAAAGTAGTGAGTTTTTAAGTACAAAGTATAAGTATCTGCTAATAGTCGAGACAACCCACCCGCGATTTCCTCGCGAGTATCTGCATCGATTCCAATATCTACTTGCATCATCGTTGTTAGTGCTCCTGGAAATATTTATCGCTTCCTACTTATTATTCTACTCGCAATTTTCTCACTGCCGACA
>NZ_JANMZA010000585.1:0-15078 GCF_031382685.1 Chamaesiphon sp. OTE_8_metabat_110
ATTCGATATCGCCGACAGTACCACCGATCTCCGTAATTACCACATCGGGATTAGTATCTTTAGCGACTCGATCGATTCGTTCTTTGATCTCGTTGGTAATATGCGGAATCACCTGAACTGTGCCGCCATTGTAGTCGCCACGACGTTCTTTATTAATCACCGCTTGATAGATCGAACCCGTAGTGACGCTATTGAGCCGCGACATCGATGTATCGGTAAATCGCTCGTAGTGCCCCAAGTCTAAGTCTGTTTCGGCTCCATCTTTGGTGACGAATACTTCCCCATGCTGATAGGGACTCATCGTACCCGGATCGACGTTGATATAAGGATCGAGTTTGAGGATCGAGACTGAATAGTTGCGCGATTTGAGCAATCGCCCTAAGCTGGCGGCGACAATGCCCTTGCCAATACTCGAAACTACGCCACCAGTGACGAATACAAACTTAGTCATTGTTTTTGGTTTTCTCTACTTACGCGATTACTATCGTAGACGGCAAGCCGTGCGACTAGATCATTGTAGACCAATCGTAGTCAATTGCTTCGTGCTACGCAGCGAGCCAACGATTGAAATCGTGGCTGATGATGCGAAGTCCGCCTACGCGGACTCAACCATTATTAGTCCGTGTAAGCTTACTGCGCTTCATGTGCGGCGGTTTCTAACCGCTGAGGTTATGACTAGCATCAAATTTATCGCTTGACAGCAATCGATCGTCTAAGTCATGCTAACAATGTAACTAGTGTAAGTTCCGCTCCATGCCAATAGCCAACGAGACAGACGGACATCAAGACTTTTTTGACTCGATCGATCGTGACGATAAGTTTGCAAATAAAGACTTGGCAAAACTAGAAGCGTGTGAAGATGCCATTGACACAGCACAACTGAAACAAGCAATGGCTGAGAGTACGGGATTTGTCACTGCGGTAGAGTTATTGGCAATGCGATCGATTCTTCCAGGAGAGGCGATCGCCAACGATGACTGAACTATTATTTATCTTAGTTTTTATTACTTTCGTTCCTTTTTTGGTGGCGCAGGTCGTGCCGAACAGAAAGTTTTTATTGGCTTACTTTATAGCCGTTAGTGCGACAATCATATCAATTTTACGTGAAATAGTTCAATCTATGGCTCGAACTGTTGCGGAGGGAAAAGACTTACCAGGACACGGAATTGGCGAGGGTTTAGTACTAATCCTAATTTGTGTATTTGCGGTTAGTGGCATCAGTGGCATGATTAGCAAAGCTATATTCCTTCATTTCAAGACGCGATCTATTGTCGTGTCAAAAGAGTTTAAGTTTACAGTCGGTATTATTGTAACGATGGTTTTGACTTTTATCATACCTAGCTCTATTCTGTACGGGCTGACGTATATCGAGCAACAGCAGAAACTAGAAAAAATACATTAGATTGTAGATTGGGTAGAGTGAGGCGAAACCCAACCTACAATCTAAATACCGATGCTCTTAAAATTATTCACTTACTTGTGATAACTGCTGCATGAACTTATCATGCTCCGCTGCTGCCAAACCTGCTTGTAATACTGCCAAAACCTGCACCATATTTCCGGCAAGTAAATCCTCCACAGCCAGCCACAATCCTGGAAATACGCGACTGCGAATCGTCCCATCGGCATCTATGGGTAAAGAGATATATTCCCCTTCTTGCCAGCAAAACCAATCAACTTTGCGATCGAATACTTGCCAGACGATATATTCAGGGATACCATTGCGACGGTAAGCGCGTTTCTTGTCACCCAGATCGATCGCAGCACTACTAGCGGCGATTTCTACTACCAATTCTGGTACCCCTTCAATGTAATCATCCTCACTCACCCGCGATCGACCGCCGCATTGTTCTTCAATTAACAATACTGCATCTGGCTGCGGTTCGTTATCTGAGTCTAGACGTACCGTTGGCGCATCCCCCAGTGCTACCCCAGGAGTTGCAACGGTATAATTTCCCAGCCATGTTAGCAGACTAGCATGGGGTTGTCCGTGACTTCTAAAGCGCAGTGCAGCGGCAGCCATATAGACAACTCCTTCGATTAGTTCGGCTTTCTTATTTTGGGGCATCGGATCGTAGCGACGCTCGAATTCATAGCGAGTGAGTCTGTCGCCATTTTCTAGCGGTGGGATAAGCCGAGACTGGAAGGGTGTTTTAACCATTGCGGTTGCTGGGTTAAGAGTGTACGAGACGTATCTCAATTATAGGAGCGATTACTGGCTAATTTGTAACTGGGACAATTGCTCGATCGTGAGATCCGCCATCCCGATCGGCTGCATCGATCGACCCCAGGAGATGCCGATACAGCCTGCTGCACCGCCTTGAGAACCCATCATCATATCCCAGGTACTGTCACCAATCATCAGGGTTTGGGCGGGCTTGACGCCGAGTTCTTGACAGGCGAAGTGAAAGAGGCGCGGATCGGGCTTGGCGAACTGGAGATCGGAGCCTAAGAGTACCTGAAAATAAGGCTGTAACTTGTGATAGTGAGCAAATTTGACGACTTGGCTAGTCGTGGCGGCGGAGACGATGCCTAATTTTAGCCCCGCACTCGATAACGACTCGATCGCGGATTGACAGCCGGGAAACATGGCATTTGGCGTAGATTCCATGACTCGATCGACTTCATCGAATGCTCCTTTGACAATCTCCAATGCCGCACTCCAGCTTCGCCCTGTTTCGGCGATATATGCCGCTGCGGCAATTTCATTTTCGTAGCGGCTTCCTACAGCTTGCAATCCGGCGGGATCTAGGCCTCGCTCGGTGACACCAAATGCCATCAGCAGCGGTTCGCCGACACCAGGGATTTGGGCATCGATCAGACGTGCACGCTTTTGGGAGAGGTTGCGGAGGTAGTTGCCAGAGTCTTCGAGGGTGCCATCTTTATCAAAAATAATAGCTTGAATATCTGTGAATTTGTGGTTCAGGCATTCGATCGAAATCATGGGTAGTGGATAGTGGATAGTGGATAGTGGATAGTGGATAGTGGATCGGTGGTTGAGAAGGGAGTAGTTTTCCATAATTATCCTGCATCTGTCTCCTCCGGGACGATCGACTTGAGGCTTAGATTGCCACTCGATTCCACAATCTCGATCTAGAATACTATCCGTCAAAAGTATTAAAACTAGAGCGATCGTGCCATAATTAACACCGCTCGACTCTTGAGTTTCGACACCTTTACCCAATCGTGTAATGTCTATCTCGAAAATTTGTGAAGTTCGGGGGGTCGGATTGCATTCTGGCGTGACTACCTCCGTCAAAATTATGCCGACAGATCCTGGCAAAGGTCGTTATTTCGTGCGCGTCGATCTGCCCAATGCGCCGGAGATTCCCGCGCATATTAGCAGTGTCAGTCAAACTACCTTGTCTACAGAGCTGAGTGCTAACGGGGCATCCGTGCGAACTGTCGAACATCTGCTCGCCGCTTTAGCCGCACTGGGCATCGAGGACGCCCGGATCGAAATCGATGGCGCAGAATTGCCCCTGCTAGATGGCTCGGCTGGAGTTTGGGTCGCCGAACTCACTCGATCGCGAGCCAACCCATTAGCGGTCGATTTAGCTACCGCTGGCGTGCTGACCGAACCCGTGTGGATCTACCAAGAAGATCTGTTTGTGGCGGCGGTGCCTTCACCAGTACTGCGGTTTACCTATGGTATCGATTTTGACGTGGCCCCGATCGGCAATCAGTGGCACAGTTGGCAACCAGGTAAAGATGACTTTATCACTCAGGTTGCGCCCGCGCGTACCTTCGGATTGGCACATCAGATCGATCGATTGCGATCGGCAGGTTTGATTAAAGGTGGTACTTTGGAAAACGCCCTCGTCTGCGATGAAGATCGATGGTTAAATCCCCCACTGCGATTCCCCAATGAGCCATCCCGTCACAAATTATTAGACTTAATTGGCGATTTGAGTCTGCTGGGCAAATTTCCCCAGGCGCACTTTATCGCCTACAAAGCCAGCCATCAATTACATGTCCAATTGGCAAAAAGGCTACATGAAATGGGATATTAGAACAGTGAACAGTCATCAACGCACCACCAATAACTAAACTATTAGGTCTAATGTCCACCACCCTCCATCGATCTCAAGATCCGATTACCGCTGTCGCCGAAGCCGTGTCTCTAGAAAAATCAGCATCAGAGCCAGTTAAAACTACCTTTAATATCCAAGAAATTCAAAAGCTGCTACCCCATCGTTATCCATTTGCCTTGGTCGATAAAATTATCGATTATGTACCGGGCGAGAAGGCGGTTGGATTGAAAAATGTCACTTTTAACGAGCCGTTTTTTCAGGGTCACTTTCCGGGGCATCCACTGATGCCAGGGGTGATGATCGTGGAAGCAATGGCACAAGTAGGTGGAATTGTCCTGACTCAACTGCCAGAATATAATGAAGGGTTATTTGTATTTAGAGGCATCGATGGCGTCAAATTTCGCCAGCAAGTAGTGCCTGGAGACCAATTAATCATGACAGTGGAACTCCAAGCGTTCAAACGTCGTCGATTTGCCAAGATGCACGCTCGCGCTGAAGTTGACGGTCAATTAGTCACTGCTGGAGACTTGACGTTTGCTTTGGTAGAAATTTGATTGCAACGTTGTCGATGGCGATCCACCGCAACCGAATGTATCAGCCGCTTTCAAGTGTGGGCATAATAGTGAGTAAGGAACTAGTCTACTGGTAATAACCGACTTACGACAGCCTAACTGCGAACGGGCTTGTACTATCGCCGCTATAGATAGTGTCCCCACATCGTCCGATTGTGAGATAGGAAATGGCATCAGCAACCAACCCATCTCAGTCCCTACGATAAATTGGGTTCTCCATCCGAATCGGCGCAGCCGACATGAGGCGAACGAAAATGCCAAGCATCCGACCGCGACAACCCGACTGTAGGAAAATGACAAGATGGCTGGAGTAGCAATGTTAATGACACGAATTCATCCTACCGCTGTGGTGCATCCCAGCGCGGAACTCGATCCAACTGTGCAGATCGGCCCCTACGCAATTATTGGCGAAAATGTCACGATTGGTGCGGGGACTACAGTGGGTGCCCATGCCATCATTGAGGGGCCGACGATAATTGGCGTAGGCAATCAGATTTTTCCAGGCGCGGCGATCGGGTTAGAAAGTCAGGATTTAAAATATAAAGGTGGCGAAACCTGGGTCAAAATCGGCAACTACAACCGGATTCGGGAATACGTCACGATCAACCGCGCGACAGGCATCGGTGAAGCGACGACAATTGGCGACCGCAATCTATTAATGGCATATGTCCACGTCGCCCACAACTGCACGATCGAAGATAATGTCAAAATTGCCAATGCAACATCCTTGGCTGGCGATGTCTACGTCGAATCCGAAGCGGTAATCAGCGGCGTTCTGGGTATCCATCAATTCGTTCGCGTGGGTAGGTTATCGATGATTGGCGGCATGACTAGAGTGCAGCGAGACGTACCCCCATTTACGATCGTCGAAGGGACTCCCGCTCGCGTACGTTCGCTCAACTTTGTCGGTTTGGAGCGCTCTGGCTACGCACCTGAAGAAATTGCCATTCTCAAAAAAGCATTTCGCACGATTTATTACTCTCACAAAACGATCGCTCAAGCACTAGACGACTTAGATTTATTTGCAGGCTATGAAAGCATCCAACACTTCCAACGCTTCCTGAGACTATCGATCGATGGTAAAAAGGATCATCAGCGGCGAGGCCCGATTCCTGGTAAGTCGATCGATAATAAAAGCGATTGATCTAGAGGGTAGAGGGTAGGGATGAAAAGTCTAATTGCTGCGTTTTAAGATCTAAATCCCCCAACCCCCTTGGAAAGGGGGCTTTTAAAGTCCCCCTTCCCAAGGGGGATTTAGGGGGATTTGCCCACTATGAACGGAGCAATTAGACTTTTCAAACATCTTCTACCCCCCTCTCTCATCTACCCTCTACCCTCTACCCTCTCTTCCTGTGAAAACCATCTTCATTAGCACTGGAGACGTATCTGGCGATCTTCAGGGTGCCTTACTCGTCACCGCACTCAAGCAGTTAGCCGCAAGCTTGGGTATCGACTTGAAGATCGTCGCGCTCGGAGGCAGTAAAATGGCCGCAGCAGGCGCGGAAATCATCGCCGACACTACTTTTATCAGTTCGATCGGTGTTTGGGAAGCACGAGCCTATTTGCGCCCCTCAATCCAAGCACGAAATCTAGCCAAACAGTATCTAAAAGCCACTCCGCCCGATGCGCTGATCCTTATCGACTATGTAGATCCTAATATTAGTATCGGTACATACGCCAAGAGTTTATTTCCAAATCTCCAAATAGACTTTTATATTGCTCCTCAAGATTGGGTCTGGCCGAGACAACATAAAAGAGCTAAACTAATCGTTAGTTTTATTAATGAAATCTTCTCAGTCTTCCCGATCGAAGCCCAGTATTTTACCGAGCAGGGAGCTAAAGCAACATTCGTCGGGCATCCTTTAGTCGATCGAGTCGCAGCTCTTAGCAGCCGCGAAATCGCGCGTGACAAGTTGGGAATTATCGATGGTGAAGTAGCCATTGCCTTGATTCCAGCTTCCCGCCAGCAAGAACTAACTTATATTCTCCCCGACATTTTTGCAGCCGCTCGTCAAATTCAGGATCGATTACCCGATGTGCGGTTTTGGATTCCGCTAGCTCGCCCAGATTTTGTGGCAGAGATCGAGAGTCAGATTCAAGCGTATCAAATTAACGCAACTTTAGTCACAGAAAATGCCGATCTCGTACTATCGGCAGCAGATTTAGCGATTACTAAATGCGGTACAGTTAGCCTCGAATTGGCGTTACTAAATGTGCCTCAAGTCGTGGTTTATAAAGTCAGTAAAGTAACAGCTTGGATTGCGAAACATGTGGTGAAGTTTTCGATTCCATTTATGTCGCCACCCAATTTAGTGGAAATGAAACCGATCGTGCCAGAATTATTGCAAGATGAAGCTACTCCAGATCGGATTGCTAGTGAAAGTCTCGAACTAATTTTAAATCCCGAACGCCGCGATCGGATGTTAGCTGATTATACTCAGATGCGATCGGCTCTGGGCGATCCTGGTGTCTGCGATCGTGTCGCTGCGGAAATTTTAGCCAAACTGTAGATGTGGGACTGGGGGATGGGAGAGTGCCTGGAGACTGGAAGTCTCAGCTCATGATGCAAAGTCCGCCTGTCTTGAAAAGGTGCTCTACTTGCGGCGTTTTTATTCGGGGGTTCCCCCCGAATAAGAAAACGACAAGACAGGGGAAACCCCAAGACCGCACTTTTCGCTTCGCGGACTAGTATCTTAGTCCGCGAAGGCGGACTTTGTAATGCTAGCCCTACTCGCGAAGCGTATCCGTTAGGATGGTTTCAATCGGCGGCGGGCTAGAGCGAAGCCAATATCCTTAACCCAAACTAACGTTACTTATTCCATTGCCCCCTATCCCCTACCCTACTGTGTATACACAAGTTATTTGATTTGCTGCATAGCCCCTTTACCCCACCCCAGCCCTCCCCTTATAAAGGGGAGGGAGCGAAAGCCCCCCCTTTATAAGGGGGGGTTGGGGGGGTAAGCCAGCGAAAACGAAGTCTAGCCGACCGATACCCTCTACCCCCTACCCTCTACCCTCTACCCTCTCTTCCCGTGAAAACCATCTTTATCAGTACAGGAGAAGTATCTGGCGATCTTCAAGGTGCCTTGCTCGTCACCGCACTTAGGCGACTAGCCGATAAACTAGGAATTGACCTAGAGATTGTCGCGCTCGGTGGTCGTAAAATGGCAGCAGCCGGGGCAAAAATCATCGCCGATACTACGGGAATTAGTTCGATGGGGATGTGGGAAGCGCTGGCTTATCTGCGACCATCATGGCAAGTCCGCAGCCTTGCTAAAAAGTATTTAAAAACCACACCGCCTGATGTAGTTATCTTAATTGATTATATAGTTTCTAATATCGAACTCGGTAATTATATCAGTCAGCAATTAACTAATATCCCAATTTTTTATTATATTGCGCCACAAGAATGGGTTTGGTCGATCGGGAATAAAAAGAGCGATGCCATTGTTAAATTTACTAATAAAATCTTTGCAATCTTCCCTGAAGAAGCGAAATATTATGCCGATCGCGGCGCAAAAGTCAAGTTTGTCGGACATCCATTAATCGATCGGGTTGCGACTCTATCCAGTCGGGATATTGCCCGCGATAAATTAGGAATTGCTGACGAAGAAGTAGCCATAGCCCTGATTCCAGCTTCCCGCCGCCAAGAATTAAAATATTTGTTACCCGCTATCTTTGGAGCCGCGCAACAACTTCAGGCAAAATTACCCAACGTGAGGTTTTGGATTCCGCTCTCCCGCGATGAGTTTCGATCGGAGATTGAATGTGCGATCGACTCATATCAAATTAAAGCGACTCTCATTACCCAAAATGCCGATTTAGTTTTATCAGCAGCAGATTTAGCAATTACTAAATGCGGTACCGTTAGCTTAGAATTAGCACTATTAAATATTCCGCAAGTCGTCATCTATCGAGTGAGTAGAGTAACTGCTTGGCTGGCTAAAAATGTCTTCAAATTTGCGATTCCCTACATATCGCCACCCAATCTCGTGGAAATGAGATCGATCGTGCCAGAATTGATGCAGGATGATGCTAATCCCGATCGGATTACAGCAGCAAGTCTCGAACTAATTTTAAATCGAGAATGTCGCGATCGGATGTTAGCTGATTATCGTCAAATGCGGATGGCTTTGGGTGAGTCGGGTGTGTGCGATCGAGTCGCTGCGGAGATTTTAGCTAATATTTAGAATATTGATGAGAAAAAACTGACTTCTAAAACCCACTAATCCTCTCGTTGCCTAGCCCACAATACTAAACGATTTACATTTAACAAGCAAAAGCCGCCCAATATATTGGGCGGCTTTGTTTAAAGATCTGGGCAGCTAAATTTTAGCTGCCACAGCTACTCAATATTCTATTTGCGGACGATCCGGACAGTTGGGGAAACGTTCCAAACCAATGGCACAGTGCGTTTAGTCACTGTGATGTCGCCCCCTGTTTCGGCTGGATCTACGCCATAGCTCTTGGTGATTGTAGCATTTGATGCGGTATCTGATAGGCGCAGAGGATTTGAGTAAACTGCATCTACCCTGAACGGAGCTAACGCATTTGCCGCACTTTCTCCAATGGTCGCTTTGAAAACGATCTCAACAGTTGCACCTGGGGGAATCGTGAAAGGTCCCCAAGTTGGTACCGTCGATCCTGCTGTAGGATTGGCAGTAGTAGAGCCAGTAGCTGAAGTAGTTCCACTATTGAGGTTGATACTGTCTGTACTTGTGTAGGTAAGACCTGTTGGTAATGGAATGTTAAGCATAACCCCTGTCGCGCCACCACTTGAGGCTGGATTTGTGACTGTAACTGTGTAGCCAAACGTAGTGCCAGGTGCTGCACTTTTCGTAGTAGTCGAAACCTTTATCTCCAAATTTGATGGCGAGCAAGCAGTTTGAGCATTTAAATCGGCAAAACGATCGTCGCTATTAGAAAAACGAACGACTTGCCCAGAAGATCCTGCTGTAGCTCCATTTGAGTTCTGAGTTTTAGCACCTAACGTGGAGAGAAGTACCGTGTTGGTAGCATCTTTGAGTGTCGTTGAAGGTGAACGATCGTCGGTAAGTCCACTTGCTCCGCCAGTAACAACGGGAGTGATGGTAGCACTAGAAGTAACGTTATAAAGTACGATACCGCCAGCACCGCCACCACCTGGCCCGTGAGGTTCCTGACCTTGGTCATAAACGTAGCCATCTGGACTGTATCCGTTGCCATTGGTTTGGCTTAAGGCATTAGTAACTGGAGAATTTTTATAATTATAGAAAGCATCTTGCTCTGTGCTACCACCTGCGCCGCCTTTAGCTTCGATCGTAATACTAGCTGTCGTAGGATTTCGTGATTGAATCAACACGGTTCCCCCAGCACCACCACCGCCAGCACCATCAGGATTGGTGCCTTGTGCGCCCCGCTCTCCCTTCGCTCCATTGGCGTAGATAATTGCAGAAGTGGTGCTAGTATTCACGATCGTCCCGGCACGAAGCATGACAATTCCGCCACCAGCACCACCAGGAACACCTTGCATAGCGTGGTTTGCTTCACCACCACCACCACCACCACCCATGAATACTTTCATCGGTGTAGGAGTATTTAATAGTGAAGAAGAGCCAGGACGACCGCCAGCATCTTTGATGAGACTAGTATATCCAGAACCTGTAAATCCATAACCGATCGAACCTTGTCCGCCATTGCCGCCATTACCACCACCTCCACCACCAGAGTTGTGACCGTTACCGCCACCACCTGCATTGGCGGGGGCACCTCTACCCGTATCTCCACCGGGATAACCTTCAGCCTTGTTGTCGATAAAATCACCAGTCCATCGAGGAGCCAAGGTGCCACTCTCGGTACCATCTAGCACTTTAGTCGATACAAACCTCGGTGTACCAGCAACGCCTTCTCCTTTACCCGACCCCAAAGTTCTCTGCGTTGTAACTGTGGTTGGAGACTTATCTGAATTGAGAAGTACATTTTGTGAAGAATCCATACCATATACATTTGTCCTGGCCACAAAACCTTCTTGGGCAGCAATCAGATAATTGTTTTTGAGACCAAATCCACCCCGAAAGCCTGCCTCATTCACCGAGAGCCGCTGACCGTTTAGATCGAAAGTTCCAAATGTATCGACAGCCAAGATGCCGCCAACATTACCATCCCAAGGTGATGCAAACATTGTGCCTTGAATTGTTGCACTGGCATATTGAGGGACACGAACTACTTGGAATCTTTTCTGCCCGCTATTTGTGGTAGCAGCCGCACTTGTATAGGTATTGATTAGTGGTTTTCTCAAGGTTAAATTCACATTTCCACTGGCAGCTAAAACTGTAGAATCCGCAATAGCATATTCATACAGACCACTACTACCCATACTGGTTTGTCCACTGCCTTGATTGACAATATCTCCAGATCCGTATGCAGCACTCTCAGCAGTACTGATACTTGCATCTTGCATTTGAACGATCAAGACTAAATCGCCTGGTTTGATATCTTGAGCAGCACCCTTAGCCGCACCGGACGCAATTGCAATGGTTCTCGATTCTGCGGCTACAGTTTGCAACGTCGGTTTAAAGTATGTATTAACGATGCCAGTCAGATTTACACCAAGACCTTGACCACCTGGAATGGCACACATAGGTGGCTCATAAGTAATAGGGGTACGTGCGATCGATAAAGACGGTGTTGGTGGAATTGGTTTGAGCGTAACATCATCTTCCGTACCGCTCACAGAAGCCGTAGTTGTGGTTAGTGTTCCGCCAGTAGCAGAGCCATAAGAATCAACTCGAAGGCTCGACATTGAATATGGGGTCGTTGATGGGGTCGCTGATGCGGTCGCTGCGAAAATAAACTCGATACTACCACCGTTTGGAATTGTGATGTTATCCCAGACTAATGTGTTCGCTCCTGCCACTGGCTTATTAGTATATGCGGCATCGGTAAATTTATCTGCGGTACCAAACTTTACAGCTTTTTTTTGGAGCGTAGTGAGGTGTTTACTATATGTAAAACCTGTAGGTAAAACGTTAGTCACTTTTACCCTGTAGGCAGGAGAGCTAGTTGTATTGCTAACCTTAATCCGATAGACAACTTCACTGCTAGCAGGGATCAGTGGTGTTCTCGTCCTAGCTGTGACAGTTAGCGTAGGACCTGCCTGTGCCATCACTGATGTTGCCAAAGGTAACACTGATGTAGCAGCGAAGACGATTCCGGTCAAAATGTGCGCGTATTTAGCGATGACAGAACTAGGAATGTTTGAGTATTTCATATTTTTAGGAGTTGTCGGGGTTTAGTAAATTAATAATAAAGATATCGTCGCTCATCAAAGATATCTTTATAGTTTTTGTCTGCCTGCGATCCACATCACAGATCCAAAAAATTAGTATTTACGACTAAAGTTTTTTTGTTGGATGTACGATGCTTTTGGAGTTAGTGGAGGCATTTTATCGACACTGTTAAAGTTGGGGTCATATCTAAAACTCCGAAACGGAATATTGTAATAAGAGGCTGGAACAAATGTCGATCCACTGCCTGACGATGCCTCACCACCTGGTTTGAAACGACCGCTATATTCTAATGGGGCACCAAGACTGATCATCGATCCCATATAGTTGAGGGTATAGGGAGTACCAGCATTGTTCCAGTCCTCTAGCAGCCGGATATAGTTATTGACACCCCCACTGTATTTATTGTTTGCTGTGCTGCTAGCGTCGTAACCTCTCCCAGTACCAAGATTTCCATTACTCACATCAGTATTTGACAAGAAAGCAGCATTGATGACCATTGGTTTAGTCACGAGATTGGCTCCACCTCCAGTTTCACCAATGCCGCAGTTTAACTGACCAGCAGGTATTCCCAAAGTAGGAGCTGTCGGATTGATACAGTCATTTGATAAGACGGTAATTGTGTCCGCAATAATGGATGCAGACTGTCGAGTATCGCTGGGATCATTAGCGGTCAAGTCAGGAATAACAGGTTGAGATCCATCTAACATCCTGTTCCTTTTGGTTCCATCTGACATTCTAATAGTGTTATTGTTGAAATCTCCCTGAATATAGATGGCTTGATCGCTACTCAAAAGTAAGTTATTTGGTAAATAATCTCCACCAGTAAAAGCAAAGGCATACGGACTTTTTGGGGTACCTGTAACGCCAGGATATCTTCGGAAATAATCAATAGTCGTAGTCGTAGTCACTCCATCAACAGTTTTCGTTTCCTCAATGGGCTTGGTGGTATCTTTTGTAATTTCAGTGGTTGTGTCGATCGATCCATTCCCATTTAAGTCATCGTTAACAGAGGCATGAACGACCAAACCGCCCTCAGTTGAATCGATCGAACCTAAACCTAGAGTCTGTAAACCTTTAGCTGTGATTGCTGGGACTGCTGCGGCAATATTGGCGGCGGTAGCTCGATCGAATGCTAGTCCGTTAGTCGAATAGCTAGCAGTGGTTGCGTCATTAAAAGCATTGTTTCGATCGGTCTCACTTGCAGCATAAGCAGACGTCAAAGCATTACTGTCATTGACATACAACCCATCTCGATTCCAGACAGCTAAACTAGCAATATTAGTTTGGAGTACCGAGATCCATCGCCGCTCGCGACCATCATAAAATCCACTAGGGGGGCTAGCAGCAGTAGTGCCATTAGTATTAGTTTTGATTACCTGTTGAATTGGCGCAGGCAAGAACCACGCACCCCGAAGTGCTGCAATTTCATTTGGTGAGACGTTTAAAAGGTCGCGTTTATCATCCTGATTATCCTGTTGGGCAGAAGTTAAGGTACCCGATACTGGTACTACAAATAAGCGATCGAGCAGACGACTAAATTCAGCTCTAAAAGCCGCCAAGGTAAGATCGTAACCTGGATTGGAGGGAGTAAGATAACGTGCATCATTGAACGAAATCCCAAGTCTATCTACCGAAATCGGAGCTGGTGTAGACACTAGTGCAACTTGGAGAGCGCGCAGAATTTTACTTTTATTGTCATCTGTATTATTTAAACCACGCAAACCGGGTGCAGTTGGTAATGTCGCTGGTCTACCTAAAATTGTGCTTTCAGTACCACGAGGAGGACTGGGAACTGCGGTGGTTGGTGCTGTGTCTCGAAGAGTAGTATCAGGCTGATTGATATTAGTCAGCACCATTACAGGCTGACGGAGGCTTTGAAGTTGACCTTTGGTTAACTTATTACACTTGAGCGCGCTCCGTCCTTCCCGCTTTGGATCGACGTAATTTGCGTCAGGATCGTTACTTCCAGTTGGTGCGGTAGTCGAGCAAGCACCAGATCCAGTAGTTGTCATCGCCGTAAAATTGAACGGAATTACACTGAACGGAATCGTTTCTGTACGGCCACGATTGGGTACAAAGTCCAGCCGCATATCAGCTTTGGCAAAATATTCTCCGATCTCAACCTTGTCCGTCCGATAACTACGCTTTCTAGTGAAACTAGATGGTGGAGTCTTCAGCTTGCTGATACCAGCCTGTAATTTTTTCTCAAACGTATCAATTTGAGTGCTAGTCAGAGGATCTGTGTTGCTGGCACTATAATCGGGGATGTCTTTACAGATGTTAGTTGAGGAGGGGCTAGGTGCAGGAAGTGGGAATACGTCATTACCCGGACAACTAGTGCCTGTCAATAAAAGCCTGGTAATTCCTGTCCGAGGGGATCCAGGTGTGGCTCCCGGTGTCCAGGCATCGACTCTGTTATAGATACTGCCCACTGCCGACACTTTAGACAAAAATGTCGTCAGAGACTTGCTTGCAGGACTGGGTTCTCCGGCTGGTTGGACGTAGATATTAGCATTGGAGTGTACCCAACCTTCGACTTGCATTGGCGATGTTGAGTTAAACTCTAGATCGCCATTGTAAAAAATTGCAAATTGAAATAGAGATATGACCCTATTTGTAAAAGTCATTGACAGGTCTACGTTGGCACTGCTGTTGGCTGCATTGCCTGCTGGTGTCGTTTCTGAATTAGCGGGCTTTTTCGCAGTTGCTTCTAATACATACTTGTATTCCAAGGCATTTAGCCCCCCATAATCTTCCGTTGATGGAATTGCGATCGTTTGGGGAGCGTATTTTTTAATCAACGTATAAGCCATATAATTATTCTGGACTGCATCTTCATCTGTAAGAAGCCCTGTTACAGGGTCTCTTTTTTTGCCAGAATTCAAGACAATATTTCCGCCCTCGACGACACGAGAAATATTATTGCTAGATTTAAAACTGTAATTTCTACATCCCAAAGAATTCAGATCCGTTGGTGTAGCTGATAAAGCTTCCTCACTTTCATCACCGAAACAATCAGCTAATGTTTGGCTGACTGATGAAGCGCTGATATCTTTAACTCCCGAATAAGTCTCCAGTTGTTTTCTAAACTCAACTGCTCTTTTATTGAGACCTGATTCAGGAGTTAAAGATATCAGCGCTTCATCAGTCAGCCAAACATTAGCTGATTGTTTCGGTGATGAAAGTGAGGAAGCTTTATCAGCT
>NZ_JANMZA010000592.1:0-3588 GCF_031382685.1 Chamaesiphon sp. OTE_8_metabat_110
TCATCTCCAATCAATTAGACTTTTCAAACATCCTCTAAATTAGGCGTGCATTGACAGCGGTAAACGCTAAGGCGATCGCGACTCCCAACCACAGGAGAAAACTCGTCCGAGTCAGACTCAATGCACGTTGAATTATTGCTGCACTAATCGGTTGCAGATCGTCGCCCAAGAGCGGCTTGGGCTGAATTTGTCCTTTGTAATAATTAATGCCGCCCACCTGGACATCTAAGGCGGCGGCATAGGCGCACTCACTCCAGCCAGAATTGGGGCTGGGATCTTTGACCGCATCTCGCCAGCAGAGTCGCCACACAGTAACAGGTTTGCCAGAAATCAGCCCGATCGTCAGTACCGCTAGCCGACAGGGGAGCCAAGTTAACACATCTTCGGATTTGGCACTACACCAGCCGAGATCGGCGTATGGCTCGCGACGGTAGCCAACCATCGAATCTAGAGTACTAGCAGCTTTGTAAGCCATTGCCAGGGGTACAGCCCCCACTGCGGGGATAAATAGCCCGACGATCGCGTAAAATAGCGGAGCCATCACCCCATCGATCGCATTTTCGGTGATGGTTTCGAGGATGGCACGGTAGATTTCGGGGATGGTGAGGTTGTCGGTATCGCGCCCGACGTACATACTCAATTGCGATCGGGCGGTTGCCAAATCTCCCGAATCGATCGCCTGTAACACATCCTCAGCCGCCCGCCGCAGACTTCTCCCAGCAAAACAACTCGCCAAAGCGATCGATTGGACGATAATACTTAAGCCTGGATGGATCGACTGGCAAGCATAAATTACCAGCCAAGTCAGCCCCCCTGTCCCCAAAATTAGCCCCCAAAATAGCCCTACCCCAGCAATCCGTCGCCAGTGGGGTCGATCGACATATTTTAGGACGATTTGCGTATATTTCGCGATCGCCCAGCCCATCACCTGAACGGGATGTAGCCATCCCCACGGATCGCCGATGAGGTAATCTAGGCTGGCGGCGAGGAGCAGGGGGGAGATTAGAGGGTAGAGGGTAGAGGGTAGGGGGTAGATTAGAGGGTGGGGGGTAGAGGGTAGAGGGTAAGGGGTTAAATACATTATTTAACCTCACATAATTATTAGTCCGCGTAGGCGGACTTTGCAACACTAGCCACGACTTCTAGTCGTAGGCATTCTGTAGACCTCTTGCGAAAGTAAAAATGCAATCTTTTTTAGTATCGTTTTCATCTAAAGTCTCCCCTATTCCCTATTCCCTATTCCCTGAGTAGATAGCTCGATCGAATTTACCGATCTGGTGGCTGCGGTTTCGTGGGGGTGGCGGTGGGTGGTGTTGAAGAGCGGGCGCGATCGATTTCTGCTGGATTGCTGGGGGGAATGCCGTCGATCGAGATCAGGGATTCCATGACAGATTTGACGATGGGGGCGGCGACATTACTACCGAAGGCTTTTTCTTTACCTTTGGGTTCGTCGATCGCGGCAAAGACGACGTAGCGACGTTGACCATCGACAGGTAAGATGCCTACAAAACTGGTAATTTTTTTGTCGTCTTGTTTGTAGCCACCAACGACAGCTTTTTGAGAAGTTCCGGTTTTCCCAGCAATCCGATAGCCGGGGATTTTGGCTCTTTCGCCCGAGCCACTAGTGACGACGCTTTCCATCATCTCTAAGACGGCTTGGGCATTCTTGGGCGAGAAGATCTGACTGGGTTGGGGTAGTGTTGGTTTATCTTTGCGAATTCCTTCACTATCATATAAGCCTTCGACAACGTGCGGTGTGACTAATTTCCCACCATTGGCAATACTCCCAATCAGCGTCACCATTTGAATCGGTGTCAGAGAGAACCCTTGTCCGAATGCCATGTTAGCGGGATAGATCGGTGAGGCGACAAACTCTTCCCGACTGAGGAGTTTGCCTCTACCTTCGAGTGGTAAATCGATGCCAAATTTTTGACCTAAGCCGATACGTTGCAGCCAATCGTAGTAGACTTTCGGTTTAAGCCGCTGCATGATTTTGACCATGCCGATGTTGCTCGAACGTTGCAAAATCTGGGCGATATCGACCGTGCCGTTGCCTTTTTTATCGGCATTGCGGATCGAATCTTGACCGATCGTAATGAGGCCGCTGTCTTTAACGGTGGTTTGGGGGGTAATGATGCCGTTTTCTAATGCGATCGCCACCGCAATCGGTTTAAAGGTCGATCCTGGTTCGTAGACATCGGACACAGCGGCATTTTGCAGTAACTTCGGTGCTTGCAGATCGCCGACGATTTTGCCGTATTCCCGCACGTCTCTGGCGTAGTGGTTGGGGTCATAGGTAGGTGCGATGACTAATGCTCGCAGTGCGCCCGTGTCCGCATCCATGACAATGACCGTTCCTCTGCGGGCGTTCCATTCTTCCATTTTCAGGCGCAGGGCTTCTTTCGCAGCGCGTTGCAGCCGGAGATCTACCGTCAATTTGAGCTGTAAATCATCGGTATGTAAGAAGTCTGGCGTGACGCGATCGGGTAAAAGTACACCTCTATTGCCACCAGTTTTTGTCAGTTGATAGCGAGCGATTTTGCGCTCCAACAGCGATGACTGACTCAACTCTACGCCAGCTTGCGGCTTGCGCTCCCAATCTAGATAGCCTAAATATTCGGCTACCAAATTCTCTTGGGGATAAAATCTGGTGTAGTCTAGTTCGCCCTGGGTAACATCCAAACCATCGAGTTTTAACGCCACAATCCGATTGCGGACATCTTCTGATAAACCAGATGCGATAAACACCCCCGTCTGGCGGCGCTGAAATTTTTGCGCCAATTCTGGCACCGTCAGATCGAGAATCGGTGCGAGTCTTTGCGCCATGTCTTGCGGTGTCACGGCGACTTGTTTGCCATTTTTGGGCAAGCCTCGACCACGTAAGACTTCGCTAAACTTGCGCGGATGGGCATAGAGCGTATAGCTAGGTCGATCGATCGCCAGTTGATTATTGGCGCGATCGACGATCGTCCGCCGGGGGACGAAGGGACGCTTATTAATACTCTGTTGCTGCTGTGCTTTGGCTTGTAGTCTCGGTGCATCGACAATTTGCAGCCAGATCAACCTCATGAGCAATCCCAACGAACTCATCCCCAACACCAGCCAGACTCCGGCTAAGCGCAGATTGACATTGTTGAAATCGAGCGACCGTCGCTGGATCGATCTGCGCGGACGTTGGCGTAGCCTCTCCCCTGGAGAATCGTCACTAAATTGCCCTGACTTATTCCGGCGAATATTGCTCATTTGATTAACACATTGGTAATAAAAAGCACAGAAAATTTTATTATTCGCTAGTATCTTAACGAAAATGTAACATTTAAGTCGATCGACCTGATAAAATCGGTTAGGATTTGAACACACTGCTGCGATCGATCTCAAATTAAGTCTCCAAAAAGGCAGATCGAGCGACATTTAGATCGATGTCTTCAGCTAGTTTAGAGCATGTCCAAACAATCAAATTGCTAGCTTGTTTTCGGTTGCTGGTTATACATTTGCTTTACCAAGCATTTATTGAGTATCTATTCAGACAACAGATCTAAGCTATTGTTGATTACAATATCCACAAACCTAGTTGTTACAAATGAAACA
>NZ_JANMZA010000602.1:0-19997 GCF_031382685.1 Chamaesiphon sp. OTE_8_metabat_110
TCTCCAGAGCCGGGGTTTAGATGTCGAAACAGCTAAGATATTACTAATTAACGCTTTTGCTGTAGAGATTATCGATCGCATCCCCGTCGCTTCAGTCCGCCAAAAACTAGCCGCAGCAGTAAAAGCATTTAAAGCTAGCTAAACATTGGCAAGCAATGACTAGAAAAAGTCCGATTCTACGACCGATCCACAACCTTACAGGAAATACCAGCGATATGAATTATCTTCAGACTAAAACTTTAACTATTGAAGATACAGTTCGAGCAGACTTCCCGATTCTTCACCGTGAAGTTCATGGCAAACCATTAGTCTATCTAGATAATGCGGCGACTTCCCATAAGCCTCATGCTGTTATTCACGCACTAGAACACTATTATAGCCACTACAATTCCAACGTCCATCGCGGCGTACATACCCTCAGTGCTGAAGCCACAGATGCTTATGAAGGTGCCAGAGAAAAGATTGCTAAATTCGTTAATGCAGCTACGTCGCAAGAGATTATTTATACCCGCAATGCGACTGAAGCGATTAACTTAGTTGCTTATAGTTGGGGATTGAGCAATCTTCAGCGCGGTGATGAAATTATTCTCTCGGTAATGGAGCATCATAGTAATCTAATTCCGTGGCAATTAGTAGCTCAAAAAACAGGTGCGCGGTTAAAGTTCGTTCAACTCACGCCAGAAGAAGAGTTTGATTTTGGACATTATCAATCACTAGTAAATGATAAAACAAAACTAGTATCGATCGTCCATGTTTCTAATACTTTAGGTTGTATCAATCCTGTCAAAGATATTATCGGACTAGCACATCAATATGGCGCAAAAGTATTAATTGATGCTTGCCAAAGTGCGCCACATATGCCGTTAGATGTGCAGGATATGGATTGTGATTGGCTGGCGGTATCGGGACACAAAATGTGCGGCCCGACTGGGATTGGCTTCTTATATGGTAAGCTGAATTTAATGCGATCGATGCCGCCGTTCTTAGGTGGTGGTGAAATGATTGCTGATGTATTCCTGGAAAATTCGACTTATGCAGACTTACCTCACAAGTTTGAAGCTGGTACTCCGGCTATTGCTGAAGCGATCGCATTAGGGGCGGCGGTAGATTATTTAACTAATATTGGCATGGATAAAATTCATGATTATGAAGTTGAATTAAATACCTATTTATTTGAGAAATTAATGCAGATTCCTCAAGTAAAAATCTATGGCCCCAAACCCCCCAAAGATCGGGCTGCATTAGCGTCATTTACGTCTGGTGATGTTCATCCTCACGATCTTTCGACGATGTTAGATCAAGCGGGAATTGCCATCCGTGCCGGACATCATTGCACTCAACCGTTGCACCGCTTTATCAAGGCTCAATCTACGGCGCGGGCGAGTTTGTATTTCTATAATACTAAAGCGGAAATCGATACTTTCATCGCCTCGTTACTCGAATCGATCGAGTTCTTTGATAGTATCTTTAGTTAGTATAATCTCTCTCCATCGCTGAATTGGAAAAAGTCGCTCGTAAATTAAAGATAGTAATCCTAAATTGGTGAGGCGCGCTGTTTTTGGTGCGTTACCCTGCGGGATAACACACCCTACATTTTTCCAAATTGAAGGGGATTGCTGTAGCTGTTGCCATGTCATCAGCTTTACAGATCCCCGACTTCTTTTGAGAAGTCGGGGATCTGGGTTTCAAGGAGAGTCTAGAATCCGCCATAACTCGGAATCCATCGATCGCCATTTCAAGGTAAAATAAGGTACATAACTACTAGATTGACTATGAGTATTAATGCCGTTCATTTGGTTGGGAGAGTTGGTGGCGATCCAGAGATGAAATATTTTGAATCTGGCACTCAGCTCTGTACGCTCACCCTCGCTGTCAATCGTCGGAGCAAGAATCAAGATCAGCCTGACTGGTTCAATCTGAAGATCTGGGGTAAAACGGCGGAAATCGCCAGAAACTATGCCAAAAAAGGCAGTCAAATTGGCATTAAAGGCTCGTTAGAAGTCGAAACTTGGACTGATAAGGCGACGGGTACCGAGCGCTCGCGCCCGGTGATTAAGGTTGATAGTCTCGATTTGCTTGGCTCGAAGAGAGATGCGGCTGAAGCTGTGCCAGACTATCAGTAGTAGCTGGAATGTGGGTACTGTCTCGATCGAGACAGTACCCACATGTCATATTTGAGCAGTTCAATTTTGGTAAGCTAGTATTGAGCGGCGCAAGTAAGTACATCATTTCTTGCTCCCAGTCCCCCAGTCTCCTCAAAATAGTAACTAGATTTATGCCGTAGAGTACCAGAGTGCGCCTAGTTTCAAGCGGCAACTTTGGCATTTTGTTGGATATTCCAGAGTCCAGCATAGATCCGATCGAGAGTTATTAACTCATCATGGGTACCGGCTTCGATTAATTGTCCGCGTTCCATGACATAGATGCAGTGGGCATTGCGGATGGTTGATAAACGATGCGCGATCGCAATTGTAGTTCGATCGAGGGTGATTTTATCTAAAGATCTTTGAATTGCGGCTTCGGTTTCATTATCGACAGCGGATGTGGCTTCATCGAGAATTAAGATCGGTGGGTTCTTTAATACCGCTCGCGCGATGGCAATGCGTTGGCGTTGTCCGCCGGATAGTTTTTGTCCGCGTTCGCCGACAATTGTGTCGTAGCCTTCAGGTAATAAGTCGATAAATTCGTCAGCTTCAGCAATTTTGGCAGCAGCAATTACTTCAGCTAAAGTTGCATCGGGACTACCATATGCAACATTTTCGCGGACAGATCCGTGGAATAAAAACACATCCTGACTGACTAAACCGATCGATCTCCGCAAGTCAGCTAGTTGTAGATCTTGAATATTAACCCCATCTAAAGTTATCTCTCCCGATTTAATTTCATATAATCGCAATAAGAGTTTTACTAAGGTACTTTTGCCCGAACCTGTGGCACCGACGATCGCAATTGTTTGTCCGGCAGGAATTTTTAGCGACAATTCTTTGACAACAGTCGATCGATCTGGATAGGCAAAAGTGATATTTTTTAACTCTATTTCACCGCGTACATGTGGAAGAGATAAACTACCTGAATCGATCGCGATCGGGGTATCGAGTAAATCCAGCACTCGATTAGTCGAAGCCATCCCGCGTTGATAGAGATCTAATGTCTCACCTAAGCGCGTTAGCGGCCATAATAAGCGTTGAGTAAGATAGACCAGAATACTATAAGTACCTACTTCTAATCGACCGTTTACAGCCGCAATACCACCGAGTAATAGCGTCATCGTAAAGCTAAACAGAACTGCCATCCGAATTAACGGCACAAATGCCGCGCTCACGGCGATCGCGCGTCGATTGCTCTGACGATAGGCTTCGCTATCAGCACGGACTCGATCGAGTTCGTAAGCCTCAGTAGTAAAACTTTTGATGGTGGTAATCCCGCCGAGATTATTCGCCAGTCGCCCGTTTAATAAGCCAACTTTTTCACGAATGTTGGCATAATAAGGTGCGAGTTTCTTTTGAAACCAAATCGAGCCGATAATAATAATCGGAATCGGCACGATCGACCACCAAGCGAGTGACGGTGCGAGGATAAAAAATACGCCGCCAATGACGATCGCATTCGTAACTACTTGAATGATTTCATTTGCCCCGACATCCAAAAATCTTTCGAGCTGATTGATGTCATCGCCGAGGATTCCCATCAGATTACCAGTACTTTGATTTTCAAAATATGCTAGTTCTAACTGTTGGATGTGTCCATAAGCATCGAGCCGGAGATTGTGCTGGATTTTTTGGGAGAGATTGCGCCAGAGATTGGTATATATATATTGAGACACAGATTCTAATACCCAAACGACAACGGTAATAATCGTCAAAATTATTAGCTGCTGCTCGACATTCTGAATCCCTCGCGAAGCTAGGAATGAATCTTGCTTTTTGACGACAACATCAACAGCAATCCCGATTAAAATTTCTGGAGCAACATCGCAAAGTTTATTAAAGACCGACCAAATTGCGGCTTGCCAAGTTTGTCCGCGATAGTTTCGTCCATAATTTAATAATCGTTGGAGGGGATGAGAGTTACTATTCATGCGATCGGCTAAATGTTGCACACTTTCATATGTTAGCCGTTATCCGAACCCGCATCAGAGTTGCGATCGAGTCGAGCGCCCAGCAGCACTGGTGTAGATTTGGATTAATATTAATACCATTACCACAGTCGGCACGTCGATTGGGAACTAATTAGAGCTTATGTCACATAAAATTTCGGCTTGGGTAGGGATCATCGGGATTTGGGCGACAATTCCGCTCATCCAAACGAGCGCGCTTGCCAAAACTTCAGTTGAAATTGGCGATACAGCTAGGGCAATTACTGTTGCCATTAGCGAGCCGCAGAGTGTCGGTTCGGGGGTAATCCTGCAACAGCAAGGCGATACCTACACCGTCCTCACCGCCGCTCACGTAGTCAGAAATAAAGTAGCCTACAAAATTACCACCTCAGACGATCGCCAGTACTCAGTGATTAGCAGCTCGATTAAACCTGCACCGGGAAGTGTCGATCTGGCGATCGTCAAATTCAAAGCAAATGCCAAATATCCCACCGCCAAACTGGGCAGTTCTCAGCGGCTCAAATCGGGGATGGAGCTATATGTCGCTGGATTTCCCGCCGCCACCCAAGTACTAACTAAATCGGTATTCATGTTTAGGGAAGGTAAAGTTTCTGCCAATAGTAATCAAACTTTCGAGGCAGGTTATTCGCTGGTATATAGTAACGACACTCTACCAGGGATGAGTGGTGGAGCGGTATTGAATACCAACGGCGAACTGGTTGCCATTCATGGTAGGGGCGATCGCGAACGACTTAGCGATAATACATTTGGTAGTAAAACTGGCTTTAATGTCGGGATTCCGATCGATCGATTTGTCGCGATTGCCAGTAGTATGGGCGTCCCCTTGAGCAAGTCGGTAGCCGCTGCGCCCCCACCAACTACCGCACCCAAAGCAGATGATTACTTAGCATCAGCCGCTCAAAAGTATCGTAACCGCGACTATCGGGGCGCATTAGCCGAATACGATCGCGTCATCCAACTCCAACCTAATAGTTCGCCCGCTTACAATTATCGCGGCGTACTCAAAGTAAAAATTCAGGATTTCGAGGGCGGACTGGCAGACTACAATCGTGCCATCCAACTCGATGCCAACTATGGCGAAGCCTATAGCAATCGCGGGAATTTGAAAGCCAACAAATTGCAAGATCTCTCTGGTGCAATGGCTGACTACGATCTGGCGATTTCCCTACAGGAACGCTCCGCGAACGAACTCAGCCCCAAATATGCTCCGGCTTATGCCTATCGCGGCAGGTTGAAAGTCAAAAATATGGATGCGAATGCTGGCTTGGCTGACTACAACCGGGCGATTAAAATCGATCCTAATGAGGCTACTTACTACAGCTATCGTGCCTTCTTGAAAATAGTTACTAACGATCGTCCAGGTGCCATGACTGACTTCAATCGATCGATCGAGATCGATCCGAATAATGCGTCTACTTACTTCAAACGTGGCGATTTTAGATACTATACACTCAAGGATTTCGCCGGGGCGATTACCGATCTCGAAATAGCGGCTAAACTCGCCGAGCAGCAGGATGATACCGAACTATATCGACAGTCGAGCGTTCGGCTAAAACGCTGGCGGCAACAGATGAACGAGTCTAAACGTTAGTCTAAGTAACTCGATCGTTGCTGTTTGCAGTACGATCGAGTGTGTTATGAAATCCAGTCACTCGATCGAGATCGATAAATTATCGATAAATTATCGATAAATTACATGGCTCTCCTGCCATTTTGGGGAAATAGCTTAAAACATCAATCGCTCGTGCCATCAAAACCCCTTTCCCCTCTTTCAATTTATATCCCCATGTTACCCAGAATCTCCCTGTGGGCAGGACTAATCGGCATTGCCGCTACGATTCCCCTCGTCCAGACGATTGCCGCTGCCAAGTCCTCAGTCGAGATTGGCGAGACAGCTAAAGCAATTACCGTCCTGATTACCGCACCCGATAGTGTCGGCTCGGGAGTCATTCTCCAACGGCAAGGCGATATTTATACAGTCCTTACTGCCGCTCACGTAGTGAGGAACAAAACCAGCTATCAAATTACGACATCCGACGATCGCAAGTACGATGTCATCAGTAGCTCGATTCGCTCATCTCCAGGTAGTATCGATCTGGCAGTAGTCAAATTTAAATCGACAACGAAATATCCCACCGCCAAACTCGGAAATTGTAACCTGCTCAAATCGGGAATGGATCTCTACGTCGGCGGATTTCCAAGGACGAGTAGGGCGATTAATGAGGCTATTTTTGTATTTAGGGAAGGTAAAGTCTCAGCCAATAGTACCAAAGTCTTAGAGAATGGCTACTCGTTAATTTATAGTAACAGCACTCTTCCAGGCATGAGTGGTGGCGCGGTACTCAATAGTGAGGGAGAACTAGTCGCCATTCACGGCAGGGGCGACCAAGATGATAGTGGTGCTAAAACTGGATTTAATCTCGGCATCCCAATCAACCGCTTCGCGACAGTTGCTAGCAAAATGGGCGTGGATCTAGGCGAGAAAGTCGCAGCCATTCCGCAAAATACCGCACCAACAGCCGATGACTATATCGCGCTAGCAGGGCAGAAATTTGGAAAACAAGATTATCGGGGTAGTCTAGCCGACTACAATCGGGCTATCCAACTCGCTCCCAACTATGCTGTTATCTACAACTATCGCGGTAGGCTCAAAGGCGAGAGACTTCAGGATATTCAAGGAGAACTAGCCGATTATAACCGCGCCATCCAACTCGACCCCAAATTTGCTGGTGCTTACTACAATCGCGGTATGCTTAAACGCGATCGACTCCAAGACAATCAGGGCGGATTAGCTGATTTCAATCGCGCCATCCAACTCGATCCTAACTTTACTTTTGCTTATGCTGCTCGCGGTATGCTCAAATATATCAAACTCCAAGATATTCAGGGCGCATTGGCCGATTTCAATCGCACTCTTCAACTCGATCCCAACTTTGCTGATACCTACTTCTTTCGCGGTGCGCTCAAATATACCGAACTCCAAGATATTCAGGGCGCATTAGCCGATTTCAATCGCACTCTTCGACTCAAACCTCAGTTTGCTCCAGCTTATGCTGCTCGCGGTTTGCTCAAATATGGTCACTTGCAAGATCGAGCTGGTGGAATAGCTGACATGCAACGAGCCGCAAAATTATATCAACAACAAGGCGCTGTGAAATCTTATCAGGAAACGATCGACCAACTGCAAAAATGGCAGTAGACTTAAAGCACCTTAGTTTCTAGTTAGATGCCTGTTTGCAGTTGGTCGAACTATCTGCACTTTTACTAGCCACTCTAACACCAGACGATCGCAGATCCCATTACTCCAACAATTAGCGATCGCGCATAAAGTTCGGGTGTTTACCCCAATATCAACAGTACAACTCAAGTACTGGAGGTAAATTACCAAGATGATGCACGACAAAGACCCCTCATTCTGGCAATTTCATTTAGAGAACGCCAAAACAATGGGAGATCGCGAACTCGAAGCTGTGGCGCTGACTAACTTAGGCGCTAGCTATCATACCGCCCATCAATATCAGCGCGCGATCGCGAAATACCGCCAAGCGATCGCCATTTTTCAGGAGCTGGCGGATCTCGATCGCGAAATCTGGGCACTTACCAATCTTGGGAGCGCCTACAATTGCCTTCAGGAATACGCCCGAGCTGTTATCACCTATCGCCAAGCGATCGATCTTGCTAGTACTAGAGGCACATTGGTACCACCAGGTTTGCTGTGCAATCTCGGGCAAACTTATCGATCGATGGGGCGATATGATGAAGCGATAGCCGTATGTGAGGAGGCAATTGGCACACTGCGGGAGAGCGGTAGCACGGTGGAATTGACTGAAACCGTTCGAGTGCTAAAAGATCTTCGACACGAACATAATACACTCTCTTCGGGCGTGGCAATTACTTAGCGATCGAAGTTGCTAGTATTGAGATCTAGTTTGGCAATTCGTCGAGGTTTACTGGCGATCTGCGGTACGATCGAAAGGTATTTTACTACCTATTTAATTCACAATCCTATGGCAGATCCTATTACTCCAGCCATCAGCGAGCGTATCTGTAAGCATATGAACGACGATCATGCTGCGGCGGTGCTTACCTACGCTCAAGTTTACGGGAAATCACCTACTGCGGAGACAGCCGCAATGAGTGCGATCGATCCGTTGGGGATGGATCTTACCGCGCAAGTCGATGGTGAAACCGTTAATCTACGAATTCCATTCGATCGAGAATTAACGGATTCTGAAGATGCTCATCAAACCCTCATCGCGATGATTAAACAAGCCAGAACCCTCTCTTCCACCTAAAGCCTCAAGCCTAGAGCCTAAAAGCCTAAAAAGGTGTGGACGACACGAAAGAAATTTCAGTTTTCCACACCTTTAACAGTTTAAGAGTGTAGGCGATACTAGTAAGTAAGTCAGAAATAGCTCTTTTAGGAGACCAATATGAACTTTTCGATCCAATCGATTTACAACTGGTATCGCGATCTGTTACGCAATCCTAAATATCGCTGGTGGGTGGTAGCTGGATCGCTCCTTTATCTCGTAAGTCCGATCGATATTTCTCCTGATGTTTTCCCTGTCATCGGTTGGTTAGATGATGGGATTATTATCTCGCTATTAATTGCTGAAGTTTCGCAAATTGCTAAAGAGAAGTTACAAGCAAACAATCCTAGAGCGGATAAATCTACAACATCAACAACTGTCGAGGATGCTCCAGTTGATGTCAAAGCAGTTACTATTGAGTGAATAGTGAATAGTGATTAGTCATTAGTGATTAGTTAACCTTATTGGCTATTCAGGGAAATTAGTCCGCGTAGGCGGACTTTGCATCACTAGCCACGACTTCAGTCGTAGGCACTCTATAGAAACCCGACTTCTTTGTTGAAGAAGTCGGGTTTCTGTTTGAGGTTAATTCTATTCCTAACGATTTCTTGCTGGAATCCGATCTCCTCGCTCCAGCCTGATTTGCAGGCGATTTAAGACCAACCAAATTAGCGCACCACCTCCGACTATGCCGATCGCGACTAAGCCCAAATTGAGGGCATTTTCACCACCGCTGAGCGCCATAATTGTCGTGCCGATCCAAGCGAGAATCGCGATAACCACGATCGCTTGCTTGGCTGTCTGAATATTTTTGTGGGCAGTCCGACAACTGTGACAATGCTCGGTATGACTGTGATAGCGATCGAGCAATTGCTTAGTGGCTAAAGGTGGCTGGAAAACTTGCCCCGGAAAGGGATCGGCATGATAATTATTCAACCACTGCCGATATTCAAACACGAATCGATCGGCTTTTGTCGGGAGATAAAATGCTTGACTAAAATTTTCACTGCCACCACTGTGGGCGAGATAGCGCTCTTGGTGATGCAGGAAAATTTGGTCGTCTTCGAGGATCGCATTATTATTGATATGCGAATACCATTGGGGCGTAGCGCTAATAAAGAATGCGGGCAGTTTGTTAGCAAATTTGAACGGGAATCTGGCAAAAATCCGACACTCACCTTTGCGCGTGGGGGTGGCATAAACTACCGTAATCGTCTCGCCAAACTGCTTGGATGTGAGTTCGTGCCACATCAGGCAGGGCGCGATGAAGGTGGTATCCTGTCTTCCGAGTGTACCCTTTCGCGGCCCCTCCGCCCAAGTGCCCGTAAAGCCAGATTTATCGGATGATACTACTTCCAACTCTACCGGACTAGCATTCGATCGCTTGCCGACGCTATTGTGATGGGTGTAGGGTAAATGGCTCGGATCGAGGACATTTTCGAGCAAAGTTGCCGCATCATAGGGTAAGTCTCGAAACGTATTTAAGACGATCCACCCATCTGTCGGCTTGGCATCTACCATCGGTACTGGCATCAGCGGTACTGGTGTCTGCGCGGCGAGATTTGGCGTGCCGGGATAGATAAATAACAAGCCTTGCGCGACAGTCGTCGGTAGGGATTTGACACAAGCGCGGCGAGAGGTTTCGGCTTTAGCATCGGGTAACTGCTGGGGGATGCGATCGCAAGTACCAGCGCCTGTAAATGCCCAACCGTGATAGGGACATTCGAGTAAACCATCTTCAGCAATTCTCCCTTCTGAGAGTCGCGCTAGCCGATGGGGACAACGATCGTCAAATGCTCGCCACGCCTGAGCTTGAGTGTCCCACCAGAGAACCAAATCGCGATCGAGTAACGTAAATGGTGTCGGTGTAAGTTTATCTAGATCCTCAATGTAAAATACTGGATACCAAGACTCGATCGGATCGAACCGAGTCGGATCGTTGCCACCTGCTGTTGCTGGTACTGATAGTGCTGTTGTCATCGATGCCTTACCCCGTGCGACTCGTTTGCTTTACACTCCTTTACATCTAAGATAACAATCGATCGCAAGTTGCCGCAACCAAATCGAACTTAAGCACAAACACCGATCCGCTATCCCCCAATCGATATAATGCTATTAATCGCTCTTGGCGACACATCGCCCGATTCACCCTACCGAATCCGTAATTATTAATTATCAACTATTAATTATCAATTAATTTACTGCGCCATCATGGATACCAAAGCATTTAAGAGATCGCTCAACCAATCAGAAAACTACCACCGCAAAGGATTCGGACATCAAGCCGAGGTAGAGGTGGTCTTAAAATCAGAATATGAAAGCGATTTAATTAAAGAGATTCGCGATCGCAACTATACCCTGACTCGCGGCGATGTCACGATTCGATTGGCAAAATCTTTTGGCTTTTGTTGGGGAGTAGAGAGAGCGGTAGCGATTGCCTATGAAACGCGCCAGCACTTCCCCACCGAGCAGATTTGGATCACAAATGAAATCATTCACAATCCTTCTGTCAATCAACGATTGCGGGAGATGAAAGTGAACTTCATTGAGGTTGAAAATGGATCGAAAAATTTCGATAAGATCGATCGGGGCGACGTCGTAATTCTCCCTGCTTTTGGTGCTAGCGTCCAAGAAATGCAACTGCTAAACGATAAGGGCTGTACGATCGTCGATACGACTTGTCCCTGGGTATCTAAGGTCTGGAATACGATCGAGAAACACAAGAAAAGAGATTATACCTCGATTATTCACGGTCAATACAAGCATGAAGAGACTGTCGCCACTAGTTCATTTGCCGACAAATATTTAGTTGTCTTAAATATGGATCAGGCAAATTATGTTGCCGATTATATTTTGAATAATGGCAACTCGCCGGAAGAAAAATCGCAACGACGGGCTGAGTTTCTCGAGAAATTTAGTCAGGCTTACTCAGTAGGATTCGACCCAGATTTAGATCTCGAAAAAGTAGGAATCGCCAATCAAACCACGATGCTCAAAACCGAAACTGAAGCGATCGGGAAATTGTTCGAGCGGACGATGATGAAAAAATATAGTACTGCTGAATTAAACGACCACTTCCAAAGCTTCAATACTATCTGCGATGCCACCCAAGAGCGTCAGGACGCCATGTTCGAGCTAGTGGACGAGCCGATCGACCTGATGCTAGTCATCGGCGGCTACAACTCATCTAACACCACTCACCTCCAAGAAATCTCTATCGAACATCAGATTCCTTCGTATCATATAGATAGCGAATTCCGCATTTTGGCTGATAATCAGATCGAACATAAACCACTATTGAAAGATTTGGAAATTACCGAAAATTGGCTGCCAGCCGGGAAGATTGTCGTGGGTATTACCTCTGGAGCTTCTACTCCCGATAAAGTAGTCGAAGCCGCGATCGAACGAATTTTTGCGACAAAAAGCGGACAGACACTGGCGCTGGCACTCCCGTCTTAAGTAGATCGACTTACTGGTGCCAAATTTTGCTGGCGGGTACTTAAAAGATCGTTAGCAAAATCAGATTTAAATCTGAGTAAGAGCGCACAAAAAGCTCACCTCTGGGCTGCTGACTTTGACTGCTTACTTCAGCCATTTGGTAGCAAGTAGCGGCGTAATTTAGGTATCGATATCGATACCGATCGGCTCCTAAAATCTCGCAACATTCACAGACAAAGCCCGACGAGCGAGAGCGAATCCAGTCAAATATTTGGTTGGATTCGCAATTTTTAATAAAAGTACTGTTTTCTGCCTAAATTAGCAGGTTATCATGTTAATTAAGAATTGAGGTGCGATGGGTGATCCACACATTAATAGGTATTGGTGCGATTATTTTGATAACGATCGTCTGCTTTTGGTTGCGATCCAACCATCGGCTCCGCGCTCGCAGTCGTCGGCTGACGGTGACAGAAGCTAGCTCCAATCGGCGGTTTTACAAACGAATAACCAGAGACCCGGAAGAACAATACATCGAGGGCGTTGGCTATGTTATCGGCGATCTGAGTTGTAGCTACAATGCCAGATCGCCCTATATCCGCTGCGCGGTAAATCCAGACGGTCTGTGCCAAGATTGTCGCCACTATCAGTCGAAGGAAGAATAGATAGTGGATCGCTAAAACTTTTTAGTCAGCATCGATTTTTCGCGCAAAAATCGAGCGCACAATATTAGTAGTCGCGCGCTCGGCTCATCCGACTGCCATTTCATGACAGCTAGTTCCAGCGATCGCATTCCGCCTAAATTTAGGATCCCATCGTGACGCTCTTCCGTTCGTGGCTTTAGTCAGTCGGGAAATTGAGCTAGATCGACATTTTGCTCGAATCACCTTGACAGATTTCCGAAAATATTATCAAGATAAGCTACCGATCGGATTGGCGATCGCGGTAATCTCATACTGAAACGAAATCTTGCTTCAGTTTGGGCAAAAGAGCGCCAGATTTAGGACGATAACTACTGGCGATCGCCATTAGAAACGCGATAGATTTGCTCATCATCAATTTTAGTGCGGTATCCCCTACTCAGACAAATGACCGAGATCGGCTAAAATCCCAACTAACTCAGTTGACAACTCACCCGACCCCTCAAGCCAAGCTTACTTTTATGCAGAATCGGTTCTCTGACAATTTATCTGGCGATTTATCCAGCAGCGATCTGGGGATCTCAGGTTTTTACAACAAAAAACGTACTGTCGGACAGAGAAACCAAGCTGGGGTCTTGATGACAATTATCGGGGTAGGATTGCTCGGTGGTATTGGTTCGCGGTTGAGCTATCTCCAGTTAAACCAAGGAACGGTAAATCGTCAAGTTGCCGAAACCAATCGCGTCCGAACTGTTGCCAAACCGCCAGTCCGGGGGAATATTTACGATCGCAAGGGCAGGCTGCTAGCTGGGAATAAATTATCTCACTCAATTTTTATCTGGCCGCTGGCAACCAAGCGGGAAAATTGGCTGACAACTCGCGCTCAGATCGCCCAGATTTTGAATATCGATGAGGAAACAATTCAAGCCAAATTAACTGGGGTGAGTATAAATTCGACCAATCGAGTCAGGATCGTCCGCGATTTGACCGAAGCCCAGATTACCAGACTCCAAGAGTATGGTGCCGAAAAAGAAGGCATCGATGTCGATATCGAATCAGTTCGGTATTATCCCGGCGGTCAACTGGCGGCGCACGTCTTGGGCTATACGGGAGAAATGAACGATCGGGAATTAGCCAAAAACCGCGCCAATGGCTACCGGATGGGTGATGTAACTGGTAAAATGGGTCTAGAATCGACCTTAGAATCGCGATTGCGGGGTGAGTGGGGTGGAACTCAAGTCGAAGTCAACGGTGCGGGACGATTGCAGCAATTTTTGGGTCAAAAAGTCTCCAAATCAGGGCAAGATGTCACGACTACACTCGATCTAGAGCTACAAAAAGTGGCAGAAGAGGCGATTGGGAAGAATAAAGGCGCGATCGTTGCGATGGATCCCCACACGGGTGAAATTTTGGCGATGGCTAGTCGCCCTGCTTTCGACCCAAATCAACTCTCGGGGCGGATTTCTCCCGATGTCTGGAAGAAGTTGCAAGGGCAAGATCATCCGTTTGTAAATCGCTCCTTACAACCTTTTCCACCTGCGAGTACTTACAAAATTATTACGACGACCGCCGCACTAGAGTCGGGAAAATTCAAACCTGACGCCATCCTCCAAACTTATCCTTCGATTACAGTCGGCGGTTTTACATTTCGCGATTGGAATCGGGCGGGGTTTGGGCCATTAGGCTTTCCTGGTGCCCTCAAATGGAGTAGCGATACCTTCTTTTATCAAGTCGGACAGCGGATCGGTGGGCCGACCTTAATCGATTGGACGCGCAAATATGGCTTCGGCAAGCGCACTGGTATCGAACTCCCCGAAGAAGCCAAAGGCTTGGTCGCTGACGATAAATGGAAACAATTGAATTATAAAATGCCGTGGTCGGTCGGCGATACCATTAATATGTCGATCGGTCAAGGCTTTCTCCAAGCTACACCGCTCCAAGTCGCTGGCATGTTCGCCGTTCCGGCTAATGGTGGCTATCACGTTCAACCACATCTCATCAAAGATCCCACCAAACGCGAATGGCGAGAATCGCTGAATCTTAAACCCAGTACGATTGCCACTCTCCGTAAAGGTTTACGGGAAGTCGTCGATGGTGGTACTGGTGGGGCGATGAATACGGAGACAATTCCCAAATCCGCCGGAAAAAGTGGTACTGCTGAAGCTCCTCCAGGTGCGGATCATGTGTGGTTTGGCTCCTACGCACCGCTGGATAAACCCGAAATCGTCGTCGTGGCTTTTGGCGAACATACTGGTGGTGGGGGCGGTAAAACCGCCGCGCCGATGGTACTCAAGGTGATGGAAGCTTATTTTAATGGTGGCAAGCCGTTGCCAGTCAAATTAGATAAAGACGGTAGTCCCATCCCAACACCTAGAAAAGTCCGCAATCGTCGTTAGAGAGGGAATAGGGGATAGGGAATAGGGGATAGGGGATAGGGGGGACTGGGAGAGGATGAGATGATTGCATTACCTTTTACCTTTTACCTTTTACCTCTTACCTTTTACCTCTTACCTTTTACCCCTTATCCGATCGATTCCAAGTCCGAAATCCCGCTCACCTGTGCCACCGAAATTGACTCACAAGTGCGCTTAATCAGTCCGCCTAATACTTTTCCTGGCCCGACCTCGATCGCGCGTTCGATGCCCAATTCGGGCAACTGGAGCGAGATTTCTCGCCACCGTACCGCACCAGTAATTTGGCTGTCGAGTTGGGCTTTTAATTTACGCGCATCGGTGGTGGGAATTGGTGCCACATTCGAGAGGACGGGAATTTTGGCATCGTGAAAATCGATCGGTGCGAGGAGCTTGCCAAACTCGGCAGCGGCTGTCGCCATCATCGGCGAATGAAACGCCCCCGAGACATTGAGGGGGATCGCCCGTTTGACTTTAATTTTGGCAACTACAGCGGCAATTCCAGCGGCGGTACCCGAGATTACTACTTGGGCGGTACTATTATCATTGGCAATAACTACATCTTCAGTATCGGCGATCGCGGCTTCTAGTTGCTCGCGATCGAATCCTAACAAAGCTGTCATGCCGCCTTGCGATGCGAGATCCATCAATTCGGCACGACGTTTGACTAGCTCCAGTCCCGTCTCAAAGTCAAATACGCCAGCCGCATACAAGGCGACATACTCACCTAAACTATGCCCAGCCACGATATCGGGTTTCAATCCGCGCTGTCTGAGTAAGTCTACTAAGATGCTTTCAATGACATACAAAGAGGGCTGTGTATAGCGAGTATTTGCCAATTTTACTTCATCATTTTGACAAACATCGAGTACCGACCAGCCCAATATAACGCTCGCCCGATCGAATGTTGCTTTAGCCGAATCGATCGTAAGTAAATCTACACCCATACCGAGTACTTGTGAGCCTTGTCCGGGAAATACCCATGCAGTTTTCATAATAGTTATGCTTTAAAAAATTGAAATATAAATTAATTCGGCGTTGCTGAAATAATGGATAATTTGCCCTCACCCCGCCAGATCCTTCGGCTCTGGCTCCCCTCTGTCTTGATTCGCTAAACTGTCGGGGAACCCGACGAGCGCGAATCGCTCCCAAGCTTGGGAGCGGCGTTTTTATGTCTAGGGTTCCCCCCGAATAAAAAAACGACAAGACAGAGGGGTTGGGGGTGAGGGCAAAATCTATGCTTCATACCCCAATTCAGCAACGCCATTAATTCTTTAATTTCCCCATTTAAAGATCGCCGCACCCCAACTCAAACCCGCCCCAAAGCCGGATGTCGCGATCGTATCGCCAGTTTGAATTTTACCAGCTCGGACTGCTTCATTGAGTGCGATCGGAATTGAAGCCGCCGAAGTATTCCCATATTTAGCCACATTACTTACTACTTTTTCTGGGGGGATCTGTAACCGCAGGGCAACGGCATCCATAATGCGTTGATTGGCTTGGTGCAAAATCAACCAGTCAATATCGGCACTAGTTAGATGAGCTTGGTGGATAACTTTATCGATCGCATCGGGCACGCGATTGATGGCAAATCGATAGACTTCCTTACCATTCATGGTGATGTATTGATACTTACCTTGCGTAAGTACTACCCCAGGAATCAATTCACGTAATTCTGGCTTAAAACTCAGATTCAGACAGCAATTTTGACTGCCATCGCTGCTAATTTCAAATCCTAGCAATCGATCGGGATTAATAGTTCCTTGCATTAACACGGCACCCGCACCGTCCCCAAATAACACGCAAGTATTCCGATCTTGCCAATCCACCCACCGCGATAATAAATCGGCACCAATTACCAGAACATTCCGATACACACCCGATCGTAAAAATTGTGCCGCAGTCACCACCCCAAACACAAATCCCGAACAAGCAGCAGTCAAGTCAAACGCGACTGCTCTAGTTGCCCCGAGTTGAGCCTGAATCCGACAAGCACTCCCAAATAAATCTTCCGCAGAAGAAGTCGCTAATATAATCAGATCGACATCTTCAGCCGCTACTCCAGCCATCTCCAACGCCTGCTGTGCCGCCTGAGTCGCCAAACCAGCCAATGACTCGCGATCGTGACCGATGTGTCGTTGCCGAATCCCCGTGCGGCTAGAAATCCACTCATCAGAAGTATCTACTACCTGCGCTAGCTCGTCATTGAGTACAATTGTCTCCGGGGCAGCCGCGCCGCAGCCGATAAAAGTAACTCCCATTAATGTGTGGTTTGATGACATGTAGATAGAGGATGGGTGGGAATTTAGATTAATCGCTGGTCGCCACAGTTGTCTCTGGCTGTGGCTGTGGCGCTTTATCGCGAGTAGAAGATTGAATTTGGGCGATGACGTTTTTATCGACGGCACTTTTGGCAGAACGGATGGCATTGGCGATCGAAAAAGCATCCGAACTACCATGACTGATAATACACACCCCATCTACTCCTAATAGTAAACCACCACCATGTTCGGCAGCATCGATGCGCTTTTTAAGCCGTTTGAGGTTGGGTGCTAGTAGCGCTGTACCCACTTTGCCATTCCAACCGCGCGGTAACTCTTCCTTGAGCATCTGAACGACAATATTACCTACCGCTTCGGCAAACTTGAGGAGGATATTGCCCACAAACCCATCGCAGACGATGACATCAAAATTGCCAGACAGGACATCACGCCCTTCTGCATTACCCACAAAATTGATATGCTCGTTTTGCTGCAAGCTCTCATGCGCCTTGACCGCAACTTCATTACCTTTGGACTCTTCCTCACCAATGTTGAGTAGACCCACTTTAGGCGCTGCTACACCCATCACATATTGACTGTAGACCGAACCCATCACTGCAAATTGTTCGAGATATTTGGGACGACAATCGACATTCGCACCCACATCCAAAATTACTACCGATTTATCCGCACGATTGGTCGGAAATACTGCCGCAATTGCGGGTCTGTCGATCCCCCGCAACCGCCCCAACCGCAATAACGCTGCCGCCATCGCCGCGCCAGAATGCCCCGCCGAGACTACCGCATCGGCTCGACCATCTTTGACCAGTTGCATCGACACATTAATCGACGCCTTGGGCTTGCGCCGCAGGGCACCCAGGGGTTCTTCGTGCATTTCGATCGTCCCTTCAGCAGGCACGATCTCCAGTTTGGGCGCATTGGGATGTCGATCGAGACAAGCCTGAAGTTGCACTGGATCGCCCACTAAGATGACGTCTACGTCTGTTAATTCTGTTTGAGCTAGGATCGCCCCCGCGACGATGGCGGCGGGTGCATCATCACCACCCATTGCGTCAAGTGCGATGCGTGCGCGAGTTGAAGCCATTGATGCCACTAAGTAGAAACCATCCGAATTCTACCAGAATATGACGCCCGATCGAACCATAACGGATCTGACCGAATGTAAGTTACCAATGGGCGATCGTTACTACCATCCACCCGATTTATCGAGAAATTCGAGTTTATGTTTCTACGTTTGGCGATCGAAACACCTAGCAACTTGGGTTAATAGACGTTTAGCAATATTTGTGGCACGACCGAATTAAATCGAGCTACATTATTGTCCGAACTGTGATTAGAATGATTGACTGTGATTAAATCTTAGTCTATCTGTTAATCTTAAAAATCATAGTTCAGACGGTGTAGCTCGATCGATTAAAATAGAACACACTAATTAACAGCATTTCTCGATCGTGGGTAAACTAGAAAAGTTAATAGAGCTATTCCTGCGCCAGCCGCCAGAAGTAAGATTTGCAGATGTCCTTTATCTTCTTGAGGCTTTTGGATATACGGAGCAGCGTTCCAAGGGTAGTCATCATACATTTTCAGACCCAGATGGACAAACGATCGTCATTCCAAAAGTCAGCGGTCAAAAAGTCAAAAGAGTTTATGTGAAGCGGATTATCGAACTGCTAAACTTAAATAGTAACCTTACTGCTAGCGATCTAGAACTAGACTCAGTGGTTGTCGAATTAGAACCAGAGGAAAATAGCAATGACTAACGCAGTTGAGTTACGAACGCTGGCAGATTATCTCAAGCTCAATTATCCGATCGTACTTCATATCGATCCAGATGGCGGTTACGTTGCGGAGATCAAAGATTTACCTGGCTGTCTGACTCAAGGAGAAACGATCGAAGAAACATTAAAAAATATCAATGAAGCGCGAGAGTTATGGCTAGAAACAGTGTTTGAATTAGATAAATCTATTCCATTGCCTAGTGATTAGATCGAAACTCGATCGATTTTCTCTGGTCGTTCGCATGTATCCATTCATCTTCTAAGATAAGATTGCCACATTACATACATCTAGAGCCGATGAACAGAATTTTAGAGCCAGAAGTCATGGATACCTGGCTAGAAGCAACAGCGTATGATGCAATGGATTTTACCGCTGTGAATACGGCATTTGCGACAGATGCGATGTCGCTCGATCCTCATGCTATCAAAGTTTTGGACATCGGTACTGGCACTGCACGCATCCCGATTTTGATGTGTCAACAACGTCCCCAATATCTATTTACAGCCATCGATTTGGCACAATCGATGCTGATTATCGGTCAACGCAATGTAGAAGCGGCGCAACTAACTCAGCGGATTAGATTGGAACGGGTAGACTCCAAACGGATGCCATATCCCGATCTAGAGTTTGACATGGTAATTTCTAATAGTTTAGTCCATCATCTGCCCGAGCCATATTTACTATTTCAAGAGATTAAACGGCTGATTAAATTAGATGGGGCAATCCTAATTCGTGACTTAATTAGACCGGAAAATGAGCGCGCTGTCAATGAGCTAGTTACTAAATTTAGTGGTAATTACGATCCGCAGCAACAACTGTTATTTGAGGACTCACTCAAAGCAGCATTGACACTCGCTGAAGTCCGCGAACTAATCGATCGAGTCGGATTGACACAGGTAAAATTATCCCAAACATCCGAGCTACACTGGACGATCGAGCGTCAAAAAAATATAATCGATCGCATCTAAGGTAATATAATAAATCGCCAGCTATTTTTGTCAAGCTAAATGTTAAATCGC
>NZ_JANMZA010000061.1:0-2342 GCF_031382685.1 Chamaesiphon sp. OTE_8_metabat_110
CCCTTCCCCTCGTGAAGACGAAGCCGCCGACTTAGGCATCGAAATCGACTTTGGCACCAACCAAACCCTCAAAGTCCACGTAGTTAGAGATGAAGAAACCCTCGATTTGGGCAACGGACACGTTCTGCAATTCCGCTTCGTCCCCACCCCGCGCCACCCCGACGCGCTCTGTACATTCGATCGAGCCACCGGAATTTTATATACAGATAAACTCTTCGGCTCCCATGTTTGCGATGATGCTGTATTTGACGAACATTGGAAAACCCTGACGGAAGATCGCAAGTATTATTTCGATTGTCTCTATGCCGCCCAGGCTCCCCAGGTAGAAGCGATCCTCGCTAAACTAGCTCAACTACCTATTCGCATTTACGCACCCACTCACGGTTCGATCGTCCGCCATAGCCGCAGTGTTTTGACCCTCGATTACCAAAGCTGGTGCGAACAACAGCAGAAAAAAGATCTCAGTGTCGCGCTGTTATATACCTCCGCCTACGGCAATACCGCCACCCTCGCCAGAGCGATCGAAAAAGGGATAACTCAATCAGGAGTCGCCGTCAGATCGATCGATTGTGAATTTACCGAACCCGAAGAAGTTACCCGCGCCGTGCAAGCCTGTGACGGTTTCATTATCGGCTCGCCGACGATCGCGGGACATCCCCCTACCCAGATCCAAACCGCCCTGGGTATCGTCCTTTCTACCGCCAGCCAGACTAAAGTAGCAGGGGTATTTGGCTCCTATGGTTGGAGCGGCGAAGCAGTGGATACGATCGCTGGCAAATTGCAAGATGTCGGCTATCCCCAAGGCTTTGAACCGATCCGCGTCAAGTTTGCCCCCACGGAAGAAACGATCGAACAATGCGAAGCCGCAGGGGTAGAATTTGCCAAGGTGCTCAACAAAGCTAAAAAAGTCCGCGCTCCCAGACAGGTAAGTGTAGACGGACAAACCGATCGTACCGGACAAGCGATCGGACGTGTAACTGGTTCTCTATGCGTGATTACTGCCAATAATGGCGGTAAGCCCGTCGGATTGCTCTCCTCGCGAGTATCGCAAGCCGGATTCAGTCCACCAGCAATTACAATTGCGATCGCCAAAGATCGAGATTTAGAATGTTTGGCCGATCCTGGTGAAAAATTTGTGGTGAATATTCTCAAAGAAGGCAGAAATATTCGCCGCCATTTCATCAAACCACCCGCACCTGGAACAGATCGATTTGCTGAGGTAGAAACCTCACTCGCCGACAATGGTTGTATCGTACTTGATGAAGCTCTTTCTTATTTAGAATGTACCGTTAAAAATCGTCTCGATTGTGGCGATCGATGGTTGCTTTATGCAGTAGTAGATAATGGCAAAGTATTGGAATTAAATAGTGTAACTGCAATCGATCGCCGTCAAGCAAGCAACCAATATTAAGACCGATCTTAGTAGAAATCTGTAGGGGCATCCCCTCATGGGTGCCCTGTTGGTGCGGAGCCGATCTTTAGAGATATCCCTGTACAGGTGTCATATTAATGTGGAATCTCAGATAGTAGTACAATAGAGCTGTTGAGTTTCTTAAATATATGTCAGAAGAAAGATTAGAACGCATCGAGAATCAACTCACTCAAACAGTGCAAAGCCTAACAACAATGCAAGGTCAAGTTGTGCAAGCTGTTACTGTGATGCAGCAGAGCATAGCCGTGATGCAACAAAACATGACTGTACTGCAACAGAATATGACCGCAATGCAGCAAAACATGACCGCGATGCAAAATCGCATGGATAGTATGGAGGGGACATTGCTGACAACGATGACAGGCGGCTTCAATTCACTCCAAAATTATATCATCGATCTCGATACCGATTTGGCACAGAACGAACGTAAAACTGAAGATAATGCCAGAAACAATCGCAGATTAAATCAAAGATTGATGAGGTTTGAAAACCGTAATAATGATTTTTATTAGGATGTCGATCTTCTCATCTGCCGATGTTATGGAAGTGGTGGGCAAGTAACAGTAAGCTCCGCGACCGCATTGTTAGTAACAGTTCGCCCACCCTACTGATGTTTTCAAGTGTCTGCTTAACCTTTCCAACCAGCAGCCAAAGCAATCAAAATTGTCGCACCAAAGGCGTAGCGATACCAGACAAATAGCATCGTATCTTTTGTTTTGAGATAATTTAGTAAGAAAGCGATCGAAAGATAAGAAAAAATAAATGTAGAAATCGTGCCCACAGCCAATAATGGGATTGTTAATTCATTACATTTAAATATTTTGATACCTTTAAATAAGGTTGCGACTGTGAGAACTGGTAAGCCAACTAAAAAAGAAAATCTCGCGGCTGTTTCGCGATCTAATCCCAG
>NZ_JANMZA010000166.1:0-7497 GCF_031382685.1 Chamaesiphon sp. OTE_8_metabat_110
GGCATTGATGTTTGCCGCCCAACGTGGCGATGCTCGAATTGTCGAGCTGTTGCTGAGTGCTGGTGCGGATGTCAATCTGGGGCGGCGTCAATTTGGGACGACAGCGCTGATGTTTGCTGCTGCTGCCAATCGCGCGGCGGTGGTGGGGCAATTATTGGCAAGCGGTGCGGATGTGAATGCGATTAATGAAGATGGGAGCACGGCGCTGATGGGCGCGACACTGGCTGGCGCTGCGGAAATTGTCGCACTTCTCATCGCGGCTGGTGCTGAGGTGCTGACGATCGATACGGCTGGTGATAATGCGCTAAATATTGCCATCAGTTACAACTATCCGGCGATCGTCCAGCAATTACTGGCGGCTGGTGCCGATGTGAGCTATCGCCGCAGCGATGGTAAAACGCCATTACTATTAGTACCCGCGTCAGGAGCGACGCTAGTTGCGCTGTTATTGGCTGCGGGAGCCGATCCGCAAGCGGTGGATGCTGAGGGGGAAAGTTTGTTATTAATTGCCGCCGAACGGGGTGATGTCGCCCCGATTCAACTGCTAATCGATGCTGGAGCTGCGATCGATCTCCAAAATCACGAGGGCTGGACGCCGCTAATTGCCGCCACTGCGGCGACGCAAATCGAAATTGTCCGGATCTTACTCGTCGCAGGAGCCAACCCCAATCTCCAATCCGAGGAAGGGGAAACAGCACTGCACCTAGCCGCGATCGAAGGGAATGTGGATCTCCTCCGGCTGCTGATTGGTCGTGGAGCTAAGGTGGATGTGGTTACTAGTCTGGGGGATACTCCCTTGATTTTAGCCGCATTACACGCGCATACAGCTACCGTAGCTGCGCTACTGGAGTCTGACGTGAATCTATCAGCTCATCAACAGGGGGAGATTGCCTTTGGAGTGGCGATCGTCAATGGCTATACCGATATTGCTAAATTACTGATGGCGGCGGGTGTTTCCCCGATCCAAACGTTCAAAGATGGGCAAACGCCGCTGATTATCAGTGCGATCTCCGGTAACTTAGAACTAGTCAAATCTCTAGTTGCCGTAGGTGTACCGCTCGATCTTGCCGATGCTACGGGTGCCACTGCCTTGATGTGGGCGACGCATCGCCAGCAGCCAGAGATCGTCAAATTTTTGCTCGGTGCAGGTGCCAGTCGGACTCATAAAAATCAGGGGGGCTTAACCGCGCTCGATTTAGCGCGGATGAATGCGGATCGTCAATCGATCGATCTGCTGGTTTGATGAAAATATTAGCAAAATTTCTCAAATCTCGATCGATCTGGGCGCATAACGCGATCTCGTCCTCCCAATCGATAATTATTGCTGGCATTTCACCCTCTCACATCTATGCCTCTCAATCCTTTGAGCGTATTTTACCGCGTCCCCATGTGGAAATTAGCCTTTGAGCAAGGATTACCCCGGATTAAGATCTCGTGGCGATGCGATCCTGAAGCGGTTAGTCAGATTGCCCGAGCGGGAAACTTGGAGATTACAGGTATATCGCTAGTGGATCTTTTAGCGGTAAATGCTTATTTCGATGGATTATTGCTCACCGATTGTCAATTGACAAATCTAGTAGTCACAAATCTGTATCGATTAGCCGCTACCGATGCCAATCCTGGCGGACATAATTGCTGGTTTAATTTTATCACCGCCATGACCTTCAAGGCGGCGCTGCATACTTGGCAAAAAGTGCCCAAATACCAACAGTCAGAAGAATTATTCGAGCGGTTAACTACACCGATTTTAAATCTGCGACAGTTATTCGATCGTTTCGATCCAGAGTATGACCCGAATCTATTAGCGGGACTTCAAGCCTGGACTTATCGGGTTGTTGCTTACAATTCTTTTGCTTATCTCCGCAAGCATGGCGATCCTTATTTTAGATTGTCAAACTTAGGTGTCGTGTCTCGATCGAGTTGGCTGACAATTCGGACGGCAACAATCGGGAATATTGGATCCGATCGGATCGATCCTTATCTTACGGTCTGTAAACTATTTAAAAGCTATTTAGAACGCAAGAAAATTAGAGTTAATAATTTAGAGCTACATCATTGGCAAGAGATCTGCGTCGAAATCAGCTCGAAATCGATTGAAATAACGAGCGATGAATTACGCAGTATAATCGAGCGAATCGGCGGCTGGATTCGCACCCAAGCTAACCCGATTATCGAGAAGTACGATCCTAATCTACTTATCTCGATCGAAGGTTCAGCCGAACTTTCAGAGCCGGATTCTCTAGATTCAAATGCCCATCTCCGTCAGATTTTTGCTCTGCTCGGGCAATTTATCGGTAGTTTACCTGCTCCCACTCGAAAACTAGTCGAGTTACGCCATCAGCATCAGCTCAATCAAGTCAGTATTGCCAAAATGATGTCGATCGATCAGTCCCAAGTCTCGCGGCAATTGGGCAAAATTTACCTAAACTTACTCGATGTTATGCACTCGCAGATCCCGCATCCCGATGGCATCAAATCACAGAAAAATAGCTTGGCGATCGCGACAGCTCGATCCCTAATAGATAAATATTTTTTAGTCAAGATATCGCCAAGCTAGTTACATAAAGACAAGATCTCTGTTCCAAGTAGTTAGTGGCTCAATCTAATTTAATTTTTATGAGTATCTTCGATCGACAAGTCCAATTATTAAGTGAAATATATCCAGAACACGTCTGGATCGATATCACCGATCTGGCATCTGCCAGCCCACTAGAACTCAGTCGTTATACAATCGATAAAATTAGTAACTACCTCAGCGATTTGGGCTTGGTTGTCAAAGCAGCTTTTCCGACTGAAGAGTTATATCTACCGCTGATTAGTAAAGCTATCGACGGTTTCGGATTATTAATAGCTGGTGTGAGAGTGGCTTTTATCCCCAGCAACAGTATCGATCTAGCTGGCTTTGAGATTCAGCAAGAATGGGTAGATCTGAATAATTGGGCTGCTGATTACTATGTACCGTTCCAACTCGTTGGCGTTGGCGATAGCCTGCCGTCAGGCACAGCCTCTCGGAACGAGAATCGCGAGCATAATTATATCCATTTGTGGGGATTTATTTCTCATCAGTCCGTACAAAAAAAAGCCAATCTCGATCGCACGCTTCGCACCTATGAAGTCGATAGTGCGGATCTAATTGCCGAGCTAGAGCAGCTCTGGCTGAGTTGCGAACTACTAAACGCTGGCGAGTTGACATCCGAGCGAGGATCGGTTTGTGCCTTAGCACCATTATCTGCTTCAGCAGCCACTGCAACAATCGATCGATTACAACAGCATAAATCGGTCTTTTCACCTCGTCTACTGCTACCGTTCGAGGAGTGGGGGGCAATTATGAATACACCTGAGTATTTGTATCTATACGCCCGTCCGCTGCCAGTAATTACCAAGATCTCCAATTGGTTTCGATCGCAAGTTGAGTCGATCGATCGAGTCAGTAACTATATTAATGAAGGCGGCTGGTTGACGATCGATCGAATCGATTGGCAGCCCCAACTTTTACCCGGTTTCTTTCATGCTCACGATCTGAAAGATCTATTTGCCTTTGGGAATACAATATTAAGTACAGAGCAAGAAATTCAGCGCGCAGTTGATAATTTGTATGCCAATCAGAATCCCGCTCGAAAAGTAGATTTACCTGCTAATGTCGATTCACCACTACTGCTACTAACTTATTTAATTCAACATACCACCGATCTCACATTATGCTGGCAAGCCGTAGAATATCTCTGGAAAATCGCGCCAGATAACAATCAAAACTGGCACCGTCGGATCAAAGATCTCGGCTTAGTCATGCAAGGGCACAAGCTGGGATTGATGGTTGCAGCCATCCCCTTACTCGACGGTACTTACACTATTCTCAATCGCGTGTATCCGATCGGTACAGAAGCATGTTTACCACCAAATGTGCAGCTAAATCTCTTCTCAGAAAGTGGCGAACGACTCTATCAAGTTGAAAGCCGAGCGACAGCGATCGACAGTTACATTCAGCTCTATTTTACTGCTAGTGTCGGTAACTTATTTAATGTTTGTATTAGTATGAATGGTACTAGCATCACCGAAGCATTTATCATCTAATTAGAGCCGATCGCCGCTCTAATGTTTGTTACGCAACGTAATAAAACGATCGTGAAAATCGAGCGATGTGCTAGATTACACTGGAGGTACTGAAGAAGTTCCACTCTTTTAGATTCGAGGTTAATAATGAGCCATATTTGGATACTCGATCTCGCCCCTGAAGCCGCCCTAGACTGTCTATCTGCGCGGTTGCGGATCGCCACGATCGACGATGAAACTGGTGCGATAAGTAATCCCCACTATGGTGGTAATGGGACATTAAAGATCGCATCACTAATTAACCTCAATCGTCAAATTATCGATAAGTTTAAATCAGCAACTTGCGAACGCAAATATCTGGGTGGTATTAAGATTCCCGATACAATGATCGACCGGGTTGCCGATCGGCTCGATGAATTGAGAACGGATGTGCGAGAATTTCAGCAATTACTCGATCGCACATTTACACAAGATTCATGGTCGAACATTCGTGAAGGATTACTCCAAAGCTTAATTGGCATCGCCCCGACTGAGCCGATTAGATTGGCAATAATTACGGATGATTATGAACTTCAATCGCTACCGATCGAGAATACCACTTTTATTACCAATGTTTTAGGAAAAAACAATCGCTCTGTTAGTGTGGTATTTTCACCGAGAGAGCAGCAGAAAAAACTGGTATGGAAAGATGTGCCCAGGATTTTATTAGTACTCGGTAGCCAAAAAGGGATCGAGCAACCGATCGATATTAATGAAATAAAAAAGTATTTTCCAGCACCAGCTATTTTTGAACTACTATCGCATCCATCCCGCGAACAACTGCTCCGAACGATTAGCGATCGCGTTTTCGATATCATTATGATTATCGGACACAGCCATGCTAATAGTAATGGGAGCGATGGTAAAATTCATATTAATGAAGATCTCAATGAAAACTTTGATGGCATCTCGATTCAACAATTTACGCAACCTTTTAAAAACAGCGTTAATAAAGGGCTAAAATTAGTCATCTTAGCGGGTTGTTCGAGTATTGGTGTCGCGAGAGCTTTAGTTTCCGAACAAATTGGCGTACCGAATGTTATCGCCTTTAGAATTCCCGTTCATTACCAGGTATTGAGACTATTCTTCGAGCGATTACTCGATTACTGGATCGCCCGCGCTCATAGTCTAGAAGTAGCGTTAACTCAAACTAGGGGTGAATTAAAACTCTACGATCGCGATGCGCCGGGGGCATCGATTTTGCCCATTTTATTGACATCGCCGTGGGATATCCCCCTGCATTTTCCCAAAAAAATTAGATTGCGATGGCAAAAAAGAATTCTGCATATAGCGATCTTTCACACCCTATTAACTAGCAAAGCTAAAAGGGTCAAAGTGAAAAAATTATCAATTTTAGGGATTGGGTTAGCTGGGACGATCGCTTGGTGGTACATAGCGCAACCACCCAAGTTAGCAGATGCTTGTAACTTTATCCAAGATGATAGCATTAGCTGTGGTGAAGAGATTTTACTTAAAGCCCCAAATATCCGTCCGCGCGAGGACAAACAAGCTGGTGCTAATGCCATTGCTAATAAAGATTACGATCGAGCAGTCCCACTGCTGACTAAATCTTGGGATGCCAAGCAAGATCCCGAAACACTGATTATGTTAGAAAATGCTAAGCTAAAACGGCAAAATCTGCCAATTAGAAGTATTGCCATTAGTATCCCCTCCTCTGGCTCGACACCCCTAGATATTCCCACAGGAATGTTAAAAGCGGTAGCATTTGCTCAACAACAATGGAATGCCGATTCCAATCATACTTGGAAGTTGCAAGTGGCGATCGTCGATGACAGAAATGACAAATCCTCTGCGCCTAAATTAATCGATAATCTCCTCAATCGCGATATCTTGGCAGGAATCGGTAGCTATTCATCAGAAGTCACCTCCGAGATTAAAAATAGCTACACGCGCAATAATACTGTATTAGTTTCGAGTACTAGTACTGCGACCGAACTCACCAATCTTAAGCCGGGTAATTTCTTCTTTCGAGTCTGTGCGAATAATAAAATATCCGGTAAAGCAATCGCTGACTACTTAAAATCTCATAAGTACACCAAAATTGCTCTATTTCACACCACTGGCAAGAAGTTTAGCGACTCAATGACTAAAGCGCTCAAAGAAAATCTTCAGGGCATTAGTATCGTTGAGGAATCTAACTTTGAACCAACAGGTAATGCGATCGACGTAATTAATAGAGCTAAACAAGCTGGCGCACAAGCCATCGTCTTGATTCCCGATGCCTATACTAGTGAAGCACCAGAGCGCGATCGATTGTTGTCGTTGATTGAGGCGAATAATGGCGACTTACCAATAATTGGTAATGAAGTAGTCAAAGATCAAACTTTATTTACGAGATTTAACGAACGCCAACTTCAGAAACTAGTAATCAGTTTACCGTGGCATTCTTCGACCTATCGTAATAATACGATCGTCGAACCTGCTTTTTGGGGTAATAAAGCTCAACTAGATCATCGCATCGCCATGACATATGATGCGGCGCAAGTAGTCATCCAAGCCTTAGATCGAGTACCGACCGATCGCTCGCCGATGGAGACGCGTGCGGAAATTCAAAAAATCATCAGCAGCAACACCTTTAGCACCCAAGGAATCACCGGAGATGTCAGTTTTACAGGTAGCGATCGCTATCAGTCAATCAATAGTTTAGTACAACCGCTCTGTATCCAAACCAAGTGTGCCGGGTTTCAACCAGCGCCATAGCTCCATACCTACCGATCGACACCAAAAAATGTCATAATATCAGATGGTTTCAGCTTGATATAAGATCCCATAACTCTTCGACTGCCTGACACCCGAGTGTTGTGTAAAGATATAAGTAAATAAAATTAATTTAGGTTATGACTCAAATCACTAATTCCGCTGATGTACCAGATCTCGGTCGTCGCCAGTTCATGAATCTGCTCACCTTCGGCACGATTAGTGGCATGGTTCTGGGAGCTGCCTATCCGTTCGTCGCTTACTTCGTTCCCCCGGCTAGTGGTGCGGCTGGTGGTGGTGCGACTGCCAAAGATGCTCAAGGCAATGAAGTCAAAGTCAGCGCATTTTTAGCAGGTAAAGTCAAAGGCGATCGCGAATTGGCACAAGGGCTAAAAGGCGATCCTACTTATATCGTCGTTGCTGACGGCACGATTGTCGATTACGGTATCAATGCGATTTGTACTCACCTCGGTTGTGTGGTGCCTTGGAACAAAGCCGAAAACAAATTCATGTGCCCTTGCCACGGTTCTCAGTACGATGCGGCAGGTAAAATGGTACGTGGTCCCGCGCCCAAATCGTTACCGCTGGTTCATGCAGCCGTCACTGCCAATGATACGATCGCGATTACACCGTGGACAGAAACTGACTTCCGCACAGACGAACCCGCTTGGTGGGCATAAATTAGGCGAT